>NZ_JBHZGV010000009.1:0-252291 GCF_043359985.1 Comamonas trifloxystrobinivorans | reverse complement strand
AAGCAGGCGGAATCGCTCGCGCCACATCTGACAAAGGGCAAGCAAGTCTCGTTGATCGTCCGCGATCTGCACATTGCGACGTTCGCCAAGAGCGATGGCAGCGAGGGATACTCGCTTGAAGGTGTTGCGGACTTTGATGACTTTGCACGCAGTCCACGCCAGGACGATGCCCCTCAGGCGCGCACTGCTCCAGCACCCCGCCCAGCACCGGCACCAGCGCCGCGCCAGGGTGGCGGCGGGTTTGAGGACTTAAGTGATGACATTCCGTTCATCGACCCCATGAAGCGCCAAGGCTTCCACGCAGTGATCTAACCCCAAGACCGCCCTAGAGGCGGTTTTCTTTTGCCCATGTCACGACTCTGGACCGAAACACAGATTGCCCAACTTGTGGCCCTATACCCTGATATGACTGCCGCAAATGTCGCGGTGAAGATCGGTCGATCCGAGCGATCTGTACACCAAAAGGCTGGTGCGCTTGGATTATCGAAGTCTCAAGCCTTCCTTGATAGCAGCCGCTCGGGGCGAATCCTGCAAGGCAAGAAAGACCCGCGACTGAAGGCCACCCAGTTTAAAAGTGGCGCAGCCCCATGGAACAAAGGAATTCCGGGATCAACTGGCCTTCACGAAAACTGTCGCAAGTCGCAATTCAAGAAGGGGCAAATGGCCGGAGCGGCCCAGGCCAAATACGTTCCGATTGGCTCGCTACGGGTCACGCGTGATGGGATTTTGGAGCGCAAGGTGACCGATGACCCGAGCCTTGTTCCTACCCGCAGATGGGTTGCTGTTCATAGGCTTGTCTGGATCAGGGAAATGGGACCAATCCCAGAGGGTCACATCGTCATCTTCAAGCCTGGTTGCAAAACCACGGCAGAGGGAGAAATCACAGCAGACCGACTTGAATGCATTTCGCGAGCAGAGAACGCCAAGCGAAACCATCCGATCAATAAATCACCAGAGCTTGCAAAGCTGACACAGCTTAAGGGCGCGATCACCCGACAAGTTAACCGCATCAGCAAAGAGGCCAAAGAAAGAGAGATGGCATGCACTGGGAAAAGTTAGATGCACTGCCGCAAGGCTGGAGGATTGACAAAACCGTCGGCAGCCCATTGCACGGGTACGTGTTTGCCACCAACGGAAAAAGTGTAGTCAACGGTCAGCAGCGCGCCCTAGTACGAGCGCACCCAGCCCCCATCGCAGATCCTGCGCCACCGTTCCATTTTGAACCGCCAGCGCCTAAGCCAACCGATCGCGCAGAGTTTCCGGCCAAGACCTTAAATGAACTCGCCAGAAAGCGGCTCGAGCTTCGCCTGATGGCAGACATTCGTTTTGATATGGCGGTCTGCGACATAGAAGGCTGGCCAAAGGATGAATACCTAAAAGAACTGCTCGAACTAATCAAAACACTCACCACCAAGTAATCAAAAAGATGACATCACCACACATTACAGACGTTCGCCAACACCTTTTAGCCACGCTCGCTGACCTACGCAGCCGCGATAACCCAATGGATGTAGAGCGTGCCCGAGCAGTCTCACAAGTGGCGGCAGTGCTTGTTGAGAGCGCAAAAGTAGAAGTTGATTACATCAAGGCAGTAAAGGCGGATCACAGTGGATTCTTGGAGCCAGCTCCACAAGACCCCAGATTGCCACTGCCCTCATCTGAACCAACTGCCCACAATCCTTTTCCGGCATCAGTACGGCATGTCTGCCAATAGCCTATGCCAGCAGACAACACCATCAACCAAGCGCCCAGCGCTAAGCATAGCAACGGGGATGCGCCCTACCCGTGCAAGGACGCTAAGCAAGCGCCTGGTGCTACCTGGGCCATCTCCTACGGCTACTGCCGCCACTCGCTTGACCAGCTTGCAGGGGTCAACGACAAGCGCTGTCCAGCTGATTGCCAGCACAAAGCGCCGTTACCTGTGGCGCACCAATTCTTGAAGATTTACAACGCAAGCGGCAATGCACAGGCCGCAGCGTACAGCCGGAGGGCAAGAGAGGATGCGGACAAGAACAACCTTCAAGCCCAATCCTGATTCCATTCTCTCAAAGCTACGCGCCCACATTAACGATCTTGGATCGCGGAGATTTAGTACAGCGCAGATTGCTAAAGCGATGGGCTTGCAACTCTCTACTGCACGCTATTACCTGTGGATGCTGCACAAGAAGAAGCTGATTCACGTAGCGAGCTGGAAGAAGCCCAGCCCCAGCGGCGGCGCAAGACAGCCAATCTACAAATCAGGCCAAGGCGAGGATGCCAAGCGCCCGCCGCCAGACCCAGACAGACAGCGAGAAACGCGGCGCTTACGAATGCTCATGAAGCGGGAAGCCGCGAAGAAATCCAAAGAGCGGGCGTCAATCCGGCGTATTCCGGTTTCAGTTTTCGATCTAGCCCAACACCTCTAACCAAGCCCCGCAATGCGGGGTTTTCTATTTCCTGGAGTCCACCCATGGCTGACAACAACTCACCACCACCCCTCATGACAGATAAAGAGCTGCTGATGGAAGGTGGCGCATACAGCGAGATCATGGCCGCCGCATTCGAGTATGCAGACGCTTACTGCTCATCGGGAGATGAACCACGTCGATATAAAGCTGCCATAGACAACCTGCGTAAGACAGTTCGCGCAGAGATAGCGCGGTTTTCTCGCGGAAATTACAAAGCACCACAGCCCCAGGTGGAGCCAGCGAGTCATGTGATCAATGACGACGTGCTCAACCTCGTTAGTCTGGCGCTGCGCAAAGCATGGCAACTCGGTCAAACCTATTGGCAACAAGCCGATAGTGAATTCATCAGTCAGCAGAATAAGTCTGATGCAACACGGGCCAAGTTTCAAGCGTTGATTGATGAAACCCGAGCAGCCCTTGCCACCACCCAGCCAGCGGCAACAGTCAACCAACAGTTGACAGCTGACCGGACAGCCCCTGCGGGGGAGTATCCAGCGCTGCCATTGGCGGAGTACAAAAGCTGGGCTAATGGTGGGTTGTTACGCAATGACGGCTACACAGCCGAGCAAATGCGCGCCTACGCAGACGCCACCCACGCCATGCGGGCGGGGGAGCAAGAGCCGGTGGTTTGGCCCAAAGATGCGAATGATGTACGCGCATTCTTTAGCTCCGATTTCATCGCTGCCCAATTCGCATCTGAGGATCAAGCGCCCTGCGATGAAGACAGATACACCATAAGCGCACACGACTTCTTGAGCGCAGTGAACTGGTGGGCAGACTTTCCGCATGTTCCGCGAGACACCTCCCATGTAGCCACGTCCGAGCATCAAAAGCCGCTGTTCTACACAGCTTTTGGCAGCAACGGCATGGCACTGCCCAGCTATGCGGGCTACTCTGAATTCGTGGTTATTGCCAACGTCCTGGCCGTCGCCAAAAACGAAGGCTTCAAGGGTACTGGCAAAGAGCGCATGAAAGAGTTGGGCTGGACTGTTCGCCCTGTATTCGCATCCCCTGTAGCCACACAGGGGGAGCAGGCCATCCGCGATGCAGCGTTTGAAGCCGTGCGCAAGAAGCTCTGCAAGCTTCAACGCTACTCCTTTCACCTTGATGCCTGCGGAAATATTCGCAGAGTCTCCGAGTTCACTGGTAACTGGATCGAGTTCGACGCCGCGCATGCGCTGTTTGATCCGGTTGCTGTTGACGCAGCCATCGACGCCGCCCTATCCGCCACCACGCCACCAGTGGCGACTACCAAGGATGACGAATGAGCCAGTACCTTATCGCCCACATTGGGCACACCACCAAATACTGCGAGCACATCACCTGGTGGAAGCCGGATAGCCAAGGCTACTGCTTCGGCCTGGAGAAAGCTGGCATATACAGCGAAGCCGAGGCGCGAGGCATTTGCGACAGGAGCGGCCTTTGCATCGCAGTTCCGCCGGCAGAAGCACGCCGACTGTCCCGGTCCACTCCTTTCTATCGCGGCCCTGGCGGGATGCTCGCGCCACTCTATGACGGCATGCCACTGGAGGTTGTGCCCAACAGCCCTGCTGCTTGGCGAGCGCTGGCTATGGCCGCCCTGCAATGTGAAGGCAAGCCGGACAAGCCGACGCCAATCACTGCTGCGCGCTCACGGGCCATCTACTTGCCAGCTGACCTGATCGCGCCACCAGTGGCGAAGGAGGGGTGATGCGCCAGTTCGCTGAATTTATCGGGTGGGCCTTTCTGGTCCTGCTGGCTATGGGGGCCTTGCTCCCCGGCTTCGCTGTTCACTTGTTTGCAGGCAGCGAAGGCAAGGCACTGGAGTGGCATAAGGAAGCAGCCGCAGCCATCCAAGAAGCCAAGGAGGCCCCATGACCGACAAGACAGCATACGAAAAATGGACCGAAGCCTGTGCCGCACGATTCATCGAATGTGGCATTGACGCTCCTTTTGCCAAAGAAATCTCTGAAACCTTGGCAGAGACGCAAAAGGAATGGAACGGGGATGACTTGGCCGAGTGGGATGCACCAAGAGAGGCGGCCAACGACGAAATGAGCTACTGGGGGGACTGAAAGCATGACAACCAAAACAACCGGCGCAGAATTTCTGCGCTTCTATAACGATTCCGAGTTCTGGCCCGATGGAGTCTGGCACGAGGATGAAGTAGTCACAGTGGATGGCGCTGAGTGGCTGCGCGAACTCAGCGCGATACCCGATGGTGCTGTCGTCGCCGTCTCCCACGGGGCCGTGTTCAGCGATGGCGACTCAGCTGCGCCATGGGGCGATGGTGATGGCCCGAGTTTCGAGACGCATTTCAAGCGCTGGCGAAAGAAGCAAGCGACCGCAGTCGGCACATTCGAATGCCCGAAGGACAAGCTGCAAGCAGTCAAAGCGGCGATCAAAGCCGCAGGAGGAAAGCCAGCATGACCCAAGAAAACGACATTGTTCAAGTTAACCCTGAGCGCGAGGTCTTCGGCGGCTGCATGGTCGTCGTCACCGAGGTTAAGTCGTGGGGCATACAGGGCTACGTCCAGTCAGCGGGAGTCCCTGGGCAGCAATTTGTCCGGCTCAAGAGCGATGAGTATGAGCCTACGGGCGGAAAGGCAGTATGGGTGCGAGCATGACCACACCAGACAACGCAATGATTGACCCCATGCCAGAGCTAGACATAGACACAGCGGGCCATACTGGAATACGCATCCGAGGTTATTCCGTGGAGCGAGTGAAGGCCCTACTCGACCGCATCGCCTCCCTAGAGGCTGAGCTGATCTCCCAAACCAACCGCGCCGCAGCAGCTGAGCAGCAAGTCACCGACCTCACCCAGCGCCTGGACACAGCCAACTCCCTGAATACTGAGGCGCGCAACCAGTTGGCTGAGCTGACAGCAACATATGAAGCCAAGTTCAATGGTCTACAGGAGGCCATGAATAACCTTGATACGGTTTCATCGGGTCGCACAGAATTGAATCAGCGGCTGGCCCAGCTATCAGCGCGGCAGGCTGTGCCGGATGGGTGGCGCCTGGTGCCAGTGGAGCCGTCGGAGAAGATGATCAAAGCAGGCAACACAAAAACATGGGTGCTTCCCTGCAATGACTGCTGGTCGGAAATGCTCTCAGCCGCCCCTCCCCCACCTGAGCGGGAGCCGCTGAGCGCTGACGATTTGCGAGAGCCGAAAAACGGTAAAGCGTGGCGTGTCGAGTGGTGGAATGAATCACTGCGAATGATGCTGCCATCACAAATGCGGCTTGATCGCGTACAGGCATTCAAGACTGGAACGCTGGTGCTCACACTAAAAAAGAGCGTAAATGCCCACGGAATAGGAGCCACCAATGAGACCAACTAGGCGTCAAATCCGCCGCGCCAAGAAAGAACGCGAGCAAGACAAATGGAACCAGCCCCGCAATAGCGGGGTTTCTCATTTTGGAGATTGATATGAAAGTTCAAGCACAGATCACCTGCGACTTCGATGTCGCCGCCATTAAGGTTTCAGCCAAAGTTCGCTATTGGGAAGACGCGAAAGTTGGTGATGCTCAAGATGAAGACGGAACAAAGATCCCACTTCGTAACGGCGACTACTGGGAGCCCATCATCGATTTGGACACAGGCCGAATTCGCAATTGGCCAGAGGGCGTGGAGGCCGATGTTCACTACAAGGTCTGCGATGCTGGCTACTACGAATTACTGGACTCACAAGGACGGTCTGTAGCATTCATCGACGGCTACGTCCCCTACATCCTCTCGCCCGCCGGTTCTGGCTATGGCGACTACATCATCATGGAGATTGGCGGAGATGGCGTGATAGCCGATTGGCGCGCCGACATTGAACCAGATGAATGGAAATGGCAAACAGCCAACATCGACTGAGACACGCCAGCCCCGCTCTTGATGCGGGGTTCTTTTTTTGGAGGAGTGGAGATGGCTGGATACCTGACAGCCAAGGAGCTGCGAGAACTGACGGACTACAGAAACCGTCAGCCGCAGATGGACTGGCTGAAAAGCAAGGGCTTGCCTTTCAGATTTGATGATGGCAGGCTGATTGTTATGCGCGAGCATATCGAGCAATGGATTCTGGGCAAGCGACCCGGCAAAGCCGGTGGCGTCAATCTAGGGGCCATCAAATAGGAGCAACGATGCCAATACGAACCAAATTCCCGCGATTGCACGCGCTCTCCCGGAAGAACAAGAACGGGAAGGTTCGCGTGTACTACTACTATTACCGCCGCGACCTGGGCAAACCTGACATTGCTCTTGGCTCAGATTATGAGGTTGCCCTTGCAAAGTGGCGAGAAATCGGAGACACGGGAGAGATTCGAACGGGAATGATTGGTGAGGCCATCAACCGCTGGGAAGAGACGGAGCTGCCCAAGTACGACAGCCAAGAGACGCGCAAAGGTTATGCAAAAAACCTTCGGCAGTTACGGCCTGTATTTGAGCAGGCGGCGTGGGATGAAGTGGATTTACCCACTCTGCGGAGATACCTTGATCTGCGCACCGCGAAGACTCAGGGGAACCGGGAAATGTCCCTGCTGTCCATCATCTGGCACAAGGCGCTTTTGTGGGGCATGACCAAGTCCCCGTGGCCCGCAGAAGGAGTGAAAAACTGGAAGAACGAGGAAAGTGCTCGAGAGTTTGAAGTGACGCCCGAGCTATTCCAGGCGGTCTACAGCCTTGGCGACCAAGTGTTGCAGGATGCAATGGATATTGCTTCCGCCACAGGGCTCCGGCTGACGGATGTGTGTTATATCCGCATGCCTGCGAACGGGATGCTAACGAATCGCGCAAGCAAGACCACTAAAGGCGGGCAGTTTGCAGTTGCCGATTCAGCGGTATTGAGTCGCATCAACGAGCGCAGATCGTCGTACCCGTCGCAGTGTGTCATGTTCTTGGCGACACCACAGGGCATGCCTGTGTCACTCAGAATGCTGCGCGATAGATGGGATGAGGCCCGGGAAAGCGCAGCACTTGTAGCTGAAAAAAGCGGCAACCCAGACTTCGCGGCAGCCATCCGGGCGATGTATTTGCGCGACATGCGGAGCTTCGCAAGCAACCTTGCTGACACCCTGGAAGATGCGACAAAGCTCCTGCAACACAGTAGCCCTAAGGTGACAAAACGGCACTACCGCACGCGGCCAGATCAGCTAAAAGCGGTGCGCTAAAAACGTTCGGGGAAAACTCAGGCTCTCTGTAGAGATTTTGCAATTTTCCACGAACGAATCGCCTTGAAACCCGCATGAATACTGAATTCGTGATGGGACTCAAAATCCCCCGCCGCAAGGCGTGCCGGTTCGATTCCGGCCCCGGGCACCAACCTGAAAGCCGTTAAGTTTAAACAACTTAGCGGCTTTTTCTTTGGCCAGATGGATGCCGGAGAACTGCAGAAATTCCATACCAGAGGGGCTTGCGCACTACTAAAAACTATAGCAAGTACCATTTTAGCGGCGGGCAAAGCCCTTGCTTGCCTTGCAGCCGAGCGCGATCACGGCCTGGCGCCGCAGCCATCAGTCCCCATGCCGCGCCAGCCCCATCAAATTGCGCTTGACCTTGTGCAAAAGGGCTTCCAGGTGTTGGCGCTCCTCGGGCGCCAGGCCGGCCAGAATGCGTTCGCTCATGGCGTGGCTATGGGCTTGCATTTGTTCTACCCGCAGCGCCCCGGCGCTGGTCAGGTACACACGCTTGGCGCGGCGGTCTTGCCGGTCGGCCGCTCGGCGCACCCAGGCTGCTTCTTCCAAATGGTCCAGCAAAGCGCCTAGCGCGGCCTTGCCCAGTTTCAGCGCATGCGCCAGATCGCTTTGAATCAGACCGTCGTGCTTGGCCACATAAGCCAGCACCGACCATTGCGAGCGCGTGATGTGCAGCGGACGCATATATTCATCAAACACCGTCCGCCGCATGCGCGATACATCGTGCAGCAAAAAGCCCAAGCGCTCGTCTCAATTCACTGGCTCTGCAGGGCCAGCCGCAGCCCGTGCTTCGCACTTCTCAACCGGCCCTTGGCTGGCCAGCATTACATACATTTCTGCCTCTTCGACCCGGATAGTCATCGATCGGTTTGCTCCTACCGCGCCTTGCCTTGCGCAAGCTCTACCGCCATTGTCTGCACGGCCTGGGCCACACAAAAAAGTTGAAAGCCAGGCTGTTATTCATTCCTACAGATTGCTTATCGGCGCATATTATCGACTGTAGAAGAGCAGCGTTTGATCTGGATCGCAAGAGCACCAGTCAAAGCCATGGCCGCCGGGCAACATACCCCCCCCCCCCCCCCCGCCCGCGGAGAACGCCGCCACAAGGCGCCTGAGAACCACCCGGGGCGGCGCTCCTGCCACCCATATCTGAATCAGCAAGCTCCGCACTTTGCACCGCAGCCTGCAAAAAGCGCGCAGGATTTGACAAAAGAAAAACCCCACCGTCTTGCGACAGCGGGGTTTTCTGATTTTATTTGGGGTGGCTGATGGGGCTCGAACCCACGACAACAGGAATCACAATCCTGTCAAATTAGTGTTTGCCTTTGTAGACTTCAGTAGATACAATCCATATAAATCAACACACTATATTAAATTTACCTGGGCAAAATAGTACCCGTGTGTTGATAGATATTTCACAAAATATCGCTTCTCAGTCTGTAAAAAGTCTGTAAATCAACATCCATATGGCACGCCCTAGTAAAACTGCACTCATCGACTACTCCAAGTCGCACGCACTAACCCATGGCCTGCTCGAACGGGCCGCATGCCCACCTGATCGACCTTTTGTTTTGGTAAAGGATGCCGAAAACAAAGGTCTACGCTTGCGCGTCACCAAAGCTGGCGGCAAGCACTGGCAGTTTGAAACCCGCATGAAAGGCAGCCTGATTACCAAGGCACTTGGGGAGTGGCCAGCAGTTGGAATTGCCAATGCACAAGCGGCCGCCCGCACACTACGCAACCAAACAGAACAAGGGATCGATCCGCGCGAAGTCCAGCGCCAGCAAGATGCGGAAAAAGCTGCAACTCTGGCCCTAGCCGCTGCCCAAGAGGTCACAGTGGGCGAAGCATGGAGCGCCTATATAGCTGACAGGCGTCCGTACTGGGGAGAGCTACACCTGCGGGACCATCTCGAAATGGTTTCGCCGGGCGGCGAACCCAAAAAGCGCGGCAAAGGACTCACTGAGCCTGGGCCACTGGCGCACTTTTGCCCACTCAGGTTGGTGGATGTGACTGCCGAGCACATTCAAGCCTGGGCAGATGACGAATCGAATGCGCGACCAACGCGCGCGCGACTTGCATTGCGTCTGTTCCATGCATTTTTGAACTGGTGCAAGGAGCATCAACAGTTCCAAGCCATTACGCCGGAGAAGAACCCAGCAGCCAATCGCCGCGCCCGCGAAAAGCTGGGTACACCAGAGGCAAAGAAGGACGCATTGCTCAAAGAACAGCTAGCAGCCTGGTTTGTCGCCGTGCAAGGGTTGCAGAGCCAAGTCATTGCAGCCTACCTGCAGGTCCTGCTCCTAACCGGCGCCCGGCCAAATGAATTACTGATTTTGCAGTGGCCAGATATCAACACACAGTGGCGCGGCCTGACGCTGCGAGATAAGGACGAAAGCAAAGGCGGGAAAGATGGAATGCGGACAATCCCGCTTACACCGTACGTTGAATATCTACTTCTAAGTCTCCCTCGCCGCAACAGGTGGGTGTTCAGCAGCGATGTGACCGACTTGCCGATCAGCCCGCCGAATCGCCGCTTGGCCGACGCTTGCGCCGTTTGCGGAATTGGGCATATCACCCTCCATGGCCTGCGCCGTAGCTTTGGCTCGTTATCCGAATGGCTCGAATTGCCTGCTGGCGCAATTGCACAAATCCAAGGGCACAAACCCAGTGGCACCGCTGAAAAGCACTATCGCGTGCGCCCACTCGACCTTTTGCGACTCCACCATGAGCGCCTGGAAGCATGGATCTTGGAGCAGGCAGGTATTCAGTTCGACTCCAACGATGCGCCGAGTCAGCTGAGGGCGGTGAAGTAAAACAGGAATGCTAGAGACCACTCAAGAATCAATACGTAGGCGACTAGTATTTTGAGGTGTAGCAGGTGTTATTGTGTAGCACGCCAAGCAATTCATTGATTTCAAATGATTTTTCTATGCGAGCATCTGTTACACCAAGAATATGAGAGGTGTATCAGGTGTAACGCCTTATGTTCCCTCGCATTGTCGCTTTTAAATTTATAGCAAATACGGTTTGCAATTGCTGTACCGATATGAGGTTTTGTGAGGTTTCAGGGGCGCCACACGACCTAAGGTTTCATTAGGTTGCTACGCCGTGCAACGGAGGTGCGCCTTCAATTCCGTTGCTTCTTAGTGCCGTAAGCCAGCGCTGGCGGACAAGGCAACTGCCTCGACCCATGCTCGGTGATGTTGTCGATGACGTAAGCAGCCTTGCTATATTCCGTCAGCTCTCAATGTGCAAGCCGTTTATCATCGACGCGCAGAGTTGCAAAAATAGCCAATCTCTCTCTGTATGCAAAAATCTCCAGATATAAGGGAGAAAGAGACATGAGGGTTTTTGCTAAAGCTGCGCTGCTCGCTTGCCTGCTTGCCGCCTCGCAAGCCCAGGCCGCGAACTATGGTACCTGCCTGATCGACAACCTGAAAGGCGTGAAGAACGCCCAAGCCACCAATGCTGCACTCAAGATGTGCAAGCAGAAATACCCCGACCAGTATTACGAGGTACAGCGCGGATCGGAGCGCAGCACCTTCGGGTACTCCACCCCTGAGCAGTGCGTGCTCGGCTCAGCCCGTGACATTACCTCAACTCAGGCTGCGAACCTTGTGCGCCAGGCATGCGACTGCCTCTACACGCCGCCCCGCGATAAGTACGACATGTGCCAGCGCTTCCAGCTGCCGGCCGATCTGGCATCGCTCTACGACCTGCGCACGCCTCAGATGCAACTCAAGGTAGAAACGCACTACCGCAAATTGTTCGCTATCCATCCCAATGCCTACGACATCATGAGCAGCGAAGTATTCTGGCCGTGGGTACAAGCCAGTCAGGACCGCGCTCGCACCTTGCTGCAAGGCGACGTTGAGCAAGTATCAACCCTGTTCGACCAATACAAGCAAGAGCGCGTGAAGGCGGGGCTGCTCTTTACGTCCAACGAGAGCGCAAGAGGCCCCGGCAATTTCGACCCATCACGCGCAGTGCCGGTAGAGTCGTTCAAGCGATGATTGAGGCTTATGCCGCTGACCAGCCGGTGCCGTTCCAGGTGCGATGCTTGCCGCTTTGCGGGTCAACATAAACCTGCCCCTTGACGAACTGCTGCGGCTTGGCCTGCGCTTGCTGCTGCCCACCCAGATACTGCTGCGTGACGGTATCGAACACCTGAGTAGGCTCGCGCACGGTCTGCCCATCCACCACCGAAGAGCCACCACCCACGCCTATGTGCAAACCGCATTTCCAAGCAATGCTGTACCATTGAATGAAACATTTTGATACAGGAGGCTGCCATGCGTGCATTGCTGATTGCGTTTTCGATACTGGCTGGTGGACTGTCGAGTGCGAACGCTCAGATTTATCAGTGCAAAGACGAGAAAGGGCAGCTATTGCTTTCGGACCGCCCTTGTGCCTCGGGCAAGCTCCTGAGCCGCCAAAGAACAGCGGAAGAAAACATGCAAGACGACATTCGTGCCTACCAGGCCACCATAGAAAAGGAAGAAAGGCGCGCCAAGGAGAACGCCCGGAACATGGCTAGACAGGAGCAACAACAGCGCGAGATGCGGGCATATCGAGCACCGCAGGTGTCTGGGCTGGAGAATTACAAGGGCTATGAAGAGCGGCTCGCGGAGCGCAATGCCAGCGTTAAGCCAACCCTGACTCCTTATCACGAAGCAAAGCGGCAGAGGCGAATGCGCGATTCGTCTGGCGACGACACATTTATCACTCATTGCTCAGGGAATGTTTGTTTTGACCAAAGAGGCAACACGTTCACGCATGCAGGCGGAAACACCGTGGTTGGTCCGGATGGCCAAGTCTGCGCGGGGAGTGGCACAGCGTGGGGTTGCAACTAGCCGCTGCGAGCAGGCCCAAAAGAGAAACCCGCCAGTTGGCGGGTGCGGAGGTTGATGGCTCGATCAGCTACGGCGCTGGCGCCCCCTTACCGATCAATCAATCATTTTGGACTTTCGCTGGCGATGAGCGCCTCTGGCTTTACAACGTAGACGCGAACGTTGCGTCCCTGGACGCGCTTGGCATGCGCTGATTTGCCATCTCGTCCTGGTGGTGCCATGAGGCCAGATGCTTGCATCACTCGCACAGCGCGATGAAAGTCGAAGCCCTTGAGCGCATCACGCATGCCCTCTGTGGTGAACCAATACTCGATGCCTTCAGAAGTGCTATTCCACCATCCTGTACGGTCGCGCACCATGACCATGCGATGCTCGTCGAAAGGGCCGTTCACATCGGAAAAGCGGCTGTCGCCATGGCGGTCGATGAAGTCCAAAACAGCTTGCTCAATCTGGCTGCTCTCCGCATTGCCAGTGACATCGCCGCGCATAGACAGCCAAGCACCCAAACCGACAGCGGCGGCTTTGGTTGCCTCGCCTTCGTCCCAGCCAGTAATACCGTAGGCGGTTGCCAGCTCTCCGGCCAGCGCCAGCACGGCAAGGCGCGCTGCAGCTCGTGCCGGTTGGCCGTCGCCGGTGTGCATATTGGCCGTCAGATGGCTTTTCAGCTCTTCCAGGCGGGCGGTCAGGTCACTGGTGTCGCGGGTCAGCTTTTCCAGAAACTCACGGCCGGCAGTGCCATGGCTTTTGGCTGCAGAGCGCTTAATTGCATCGGAGAACGCTGGGCCGCTGGCGTGCTGGTGCAAGTTGTCCCATGCGCCGAACTTGCGCTGCACTGGGATGTCGAGAAGGCGCACGGACTGCCCAGCTTTGGGGCGCTGGCCGGCTTCTGCCATGGTCGAGGCAATGCTGCGTTCGCCGTTGCTAAGCAGGCTGGTCCGCCAGCGATAAACCGGGCGTGCTGCGCCTGCACGACTTGCACGTTGCTTGCCGCGGCCGTTGCCGACCATGTAGACGATTTGCCCAACATCTCGGGGATCGCACTCGCTGATTTCGTCCAATGCCAGCAAGCTGTCATTGAACATGGCAGCAGCGCCTTCCAAGCCGTTGCTGGTGGCGCGCCAGCTGCGCCGGAAGCTATCGCCACCCCAAACGCTGGCGCCAGCATGGAGCGCGGTGCTCTTGCCAGTCGAGCTATCACCGATCAGATGAATGCCGCCCGATTCGACGCCAACGCGAGCCAGGACCGGACCGGCGAAAGCGGCGCTGATGGCGAGGACCAACACGGGGTTGCCAATGGCCAGTGAGGCGATGCCTTCACGCCAGGTATCGAGAGTGCCACGCTGCGTGTATTCGTCTGCCGCGAAGCCTTCGCTTTGGTAGACCACACGAGACGCATTCGGCCCAATCACGCAGTCTGGCAGTGCATAGGCGTTGAATTGCCCTCCAACCCAACCTGTTTGCAAAACCGCCTCCATCTTGCGCTTTGGTACTTCGCTTTGCAGATATGTGGCCAGCAGGTGGCGGCCTGCATAGCCTGGGTCGATATGTACACCTTGAGCAAGCAGTACGCCTCGCAGATCAGCTGCATCGCTTTTGAGCATGGACATGGGCATAGACCAGGTGCGCCAGCTGCCCAAGGTATTGCGAAAGCGCAGCAGGCGACCAAAGTTGCCTTCTGAGCTATCGAAGGTGATGGCATCAACGTGCAACGGGCTGCTCACCCATTGCTGCGTCAGCGTTGGCGATGCGTCACCGCGGCCAGGCTTCACACTGAAGAACCACACGCCCTCGCGGTACTTACTGCCATCCGGCGCTTGATACGGGTCATCCAGTACTACAAAGCGCGGGCGCTCAGTCTCACCGGGGATCGGGTTATTGGTGTTAGGCATGTTAAGTTTTGTTATGGTTCCGAGCGGGTTCTCGGGCTTGCGACGCACCAGCACACGACTGCCCACGCGCTCCCACAGCTCTGCGAGCGTCTGGGCTACATTCACCTGGTCTTGATCGAGCTGGACTGCGGCCGCAGCAGCTACGGCAGTGGCCTCTTGGTTACTGGTCTTCATGGTTCAAGCCCTCCAAAACCTCGGCAAAGCACGCGCGCACCGCGCCAGCGCCAGCCAGAGAATGCAAATCGTTGAAGTCGGTCGCCTTGCGTGGGCGCTCGGCCGGGAACTGCGGGGCAACCACCTGCGCACCAACAGACAAGGCAGCCGCACGGGCAGCAGTCAGGCCGGGATTGCCCTCGACGCGGTAGTCATCGTCTGCAGCCAGCACCAGCGCGGCGCCGGGACACTTGCGGTGCAAGGCTTGGACCACTGGCAGCAAATTGCCTGCGAAAAAGGCAACTGCCACGGGCAACCCGGTTGCCTCATGGATGGAGGAACCGGTTGCCCAGCCCTCACAGATGGCAATCGCCGATGCCTGGGTAAAGTCCCCAATCGGGCAAAAGCTGCCCTGCAAGCGGCCGCCAGGCAGAAAGCGCTTAACGCCATCTTGAGCAATGGTTTGCAGGCTGGTCAATTGGCCGTCAGCGCCGTAGGCGGGCACCATCAACCAACCCAGATCGGCACGCAAGCCATACGGCTTCACGCCTTTGGACAACAGGTAGCTGTGCGTTGAGCTTGCAGGCTTTCCCGCATTCCACATTGCACTCGCGGTAGCTGCGGCGCGCTGCTGGCGCATGCGCAGATCAGCATCGCGCTGGGCCTTGGCGTCTTTGATGCGCTGGCGCATCGTTTCGCGCTCGGCCTGGCTGAGTGCATTTGCGTGCTTGTCAGTCCAGGTTTGGACCAGTCCCGTGCGCCAGCAGCCAAACACACCCGCCGGAAAGTTGTCGCCGTGGAGGCAATACCAGCCCGCATTGTCAGAGCGCCGGCCAGTAGGCGAGAAACGGTGCAGTTGGCCGTCTGCGTGGATGGTGTCAGGCGGCACGACACCAGCAGCCTCCATCGCAGCAGCGAAGCGGTCAAAAATGCTAGTGCTCATTGCTACCTCCTACGATCTGCTGCAGGACTACCAGATCTTCGCCATCGTCCAAAACGCCGCCCATTGCGGCTGTGTTCAAAGCTGCGATGCGACGCAGCAGCGTGTGAACTGCGCAGTTTTCCGGCTGGTTAGGCACCAGCTTCAGCAGTGTTTCTGCCAGCGTTTCAACCTGCATAAGTGCTTGCATCACCACCTGATGGCGTTGTGCTTGGTCGTTGTTTGGCCTGGGAAGGCAGGGCTTTTCTTCTTCGGGGCAAGCTTGGCAAGCCATGCGGCGAGCGGTGTAGCCCGCGATAACCTGCTGGTCGAAGTAGTCTTCAGCCTTTGGCAGCGGGAAGTTATCACGGCAGTTTTGGCAAGGCTTCGCCTGCATTGCCATGCGGGCAATGTTCTTTTGGCTATTCATGATTACGCCTCCAGGCTGATGGAAAGACGACGAAGTGCAGACAGCGCTTGCACAGCTTTGCGCCGGGCCGCAGCGGTGTTGGGCTGAGGCTGGCGCAGATAGAACACGGCCATATTCAGCGCGTTATGCGCATCGGCGTGCAGTTGGATGAGAGCGGCTTCGCTCGTTGTGGGCTGAGGTTGCGCGGCCTGGCGGCTGGCCTGCTGGGTGATAGCGGTCATGGTCTTGGCTCCTGCTGGAGAATCAAGGAAATCCACCGTTTGCCTTACGACGGGCAGCGGGTGGGTGGGATGTTCGTAACACGCCAGCAGACGTGCGGCAGTCTTTACAGATATGCCCATCCCACCCGAAACCATGAAGAGCGATGCGAGCGGAAGCATCAACTCCAAGAATTTGGGCGTGACAAAACCCCGCTTGTAGGTGGGGGCTGCGACCTCTGCTGGTTTGGTGTTACGACACACCGGGCCTTTCGGCTTGCCGGCATTATGCAATGGGACCGCAGCGTAAAGCAAGCCCAGTAGGCATGCCAATGCGCCTGCAACAGCCATTGCGATAGAATAAAAACCAGAGCCGCAAAGCGCTTTGGTGTTCGCCCCCGCGACCCAAGGCGTTTTTTTATTCGTGGTCAGCATGAGATGCCTCCTTTACTGGTGCGGCGACCAGGGTGTACATAGCGATGCCCTTGTGTGGATAGCCATCTGCATCGGTGATTTGGACAAGGGAAGTCGCGATTTCGTAGCCGCGGCGGCGCAGTTCCAAAATGCGGGCGGGCGCTTGGTAGAGGCCGATGCGGCGCAGATCGTAAGAAGTCTTAGGGCCGGTCATCAATGCAGCGATGGCGCGCGCACGCTGAGCCTCGGCAACAGTGGACTTGAGGTGGAGCTGCTTTTTAGACATAGCCCACCTCCTTGTTCTGCGCCAGCAATGCCTGGTGCTTGCCCCACTCGCCGGCAATCCAGGTTACGCCTGCAGCGGTGAATTTGGCTTGGTTAAAGGCGTGGGACGTTTCGCCGTGATCTGCCACGCCAGCCTTGATGTCAAAGCGGCCAGCATCGAGGTGGCATGCATACGGCACCCACTCGCCGTTAAGCACGTACATCACGCGTGCGTCTTCGAGGAACCGGCGGAAGATGCGCTCCTTGACCTTCAGCAGCTTGCAGACCTCGCGGAAGCCCTTGCTGCCAGTGCTGGCCTGCACGTACTTGTCCACAAAGTCCAACTTGGGCGCCGCGAGTGCCAGCGCCTCGGCCTGCGCTTTGTTCACCAGTGCCAGTTGCTCGCGCTGCTCGAATTGCTCAGCCCATGCGCGCGCAGCGACAGCCGGGTTGGAGAAGTCCGGCAACGCTGGCACGGCTTGGGGCAACTGTTGCTCCATTTCCGTCAGGTGATCGTAGATCCGGGACTGCACGAAATAGCCGAAGGTCATGGCCAGCAAAACGGCTTCACGCTTCGGGAAGCGGTAGCCGGGGGACTGGCGCTTTGCGCCGTTGCCGACCGGGGTATCGAACATGCAGGAGAATTTCCCGGCATGCTCCTTGCCCAGTACTTCGGGCACTTTCTTCAGAAAGTCGTAGTGCTCCAGCTTGGCAAACCCTGGCGACGGGAAGCGGGCGCCTGCAGCGTGAGCGCGCTCTTGGCGGCAAGCGTTGACAAAGCCAACCAGCTCCAGGCTGGACATGGTCATTTCGCCGATGTGGACGGTGCTGTTGAGGGCAAGCATTAGGCCGTCTCCACACCCAGCAGGCGCTTGATTTCGGCAACAGGCCAGGCGAGGCGACCATTTACGCGAATGGGGCGGATCGGGCCGTCCTCACGGCAAGCCCAGGCCCTCATTGTTTGCTCTGCACGATTCACATAGAAAGCAGCTTGGCCTGTGTCTACATGAGTGCGAACCACTTGTGCGAGTGGCGGATAGTGCTTGGCTGACATCTAAGTCTCTCCAAATAGAGAGGGGGCCAAGCTGCGCCGAAGAAACGAAAAAGCGCAGGACTTTGCACCCCTCGAACGTCATACGTTTCGGAAGGTTGCAAAGCACTCCTGCGCTAAGCTGAATCAAGAATAGCACCGCGAAATAGAAGCAGCGCATCGCCTAAAAAAAAATGTGTTTCCTCGTGTTAATCGAAGCTGTGTTAATTACCAGTCACCACGCGTTTATCTCATTCACTGGTGCATTTGCCAGCTGACAGCCGTCGACGAATATCGGCGTCACCTTCGGGCTGGTAATGGCGCCAGCGCGTAACGAAACCATTGCGTCCGCAGATTGGACACTGGCGCGAGCAATGTGTGCGCGTGAAAGGCGCGTACGCACGCGTGCATGGCGGAACGGGCGAGCAGCGAATCTACCCGAGAAGTAGGCGCGACCTCCAGGCCGCGCGCCGATACCGCTCTGCCAAGAGACGGCCGTACCAGGAGCGCCGCTAGCGCCAGCGCACTCCCCCCCATAGGGTTAAGACAGTTCCGGCCAGTTGCAGACACTTGTAGCCATGAAGTCACCACCCGCTACGCTGCTGCGCACATCGGCTGTCTCGCAGCGCTACAGCCTCTCGCCGCGCACGATTTATCGCTACACGCGCGTGGAGGCCGAATTTCCTCAGCCCATCCGCGTCAACTCTCGCACGTTGCTTTATAGCGCCGCCGAACTCGACGCATTTTTTCAGGCGCGCCGCGCCACAACCCACGGAGAAAAATAGCATGAACGATTACTCTTATCCTCTCGGAATTTCGTCAGGCGTCGCCATTGTCGAGCCCAGGCCAAAGCCCGTCTCCGACTTGGCAAGCCGCTTCTTTAATTGGACCACGGCAGAGTTTGATCAAATCCAGAGCGTTCCGACCTCTGCAGTTAGCGCCTCGCCCGACATTCAACGCATCAAGCGCCAGATTCAAAGCCGGAAGATTGAATTGCGACGCGAAGCCGAAGACGAGCTCAAAGCCTTGCTGAGCCGCCTGCAGAAAGAGGCTAAAGCACTTAAGGACGGTGCAGTTGGGCAGTTGCTTAAGGGCGCGGTGTCCAAACACGGTGGCTTGTCTGCTGCAAATGAATCTATCGCCCGCTTGCGCGAAATCGAGAGTCTTGAGCAATTGGTTGTTGCAGCTCTCGAAGCCCTACCTGAAGAAATTGAGGCTTGCGAAAGTTTTGATTCGGGCCTTTATAGCCTGTGTGACTCGATGGCTAACGCTGTCCTTTTGGGCAAAGCCCGATACTTGGACAATCAGCGCAATGAAGGGGGTGCCTAATGTCCTCTCTCGATCCGCGCGACCCTCTGGCCTCTTCAGCTTCTAATCCGCTGGTTAACTGGGACCGCACCGGCATGACCAATGCCGATGTGGCCAAGGCCAACCCCAATGGCCGTGTCACCATGCAGCGCCAAGCCGATGGCACCATGTCTTTCAGCGGCGGCAATGTGTCCGGCCCCGTCTCCTATGCTGATGCCTCTGGCAAGGCAGCACCTGGTGCCGGTATCAATGGCCAAGGGTTTAGCAAGGTGCTCACTGCGCCAGCCGGCAACATGGTGGCCACCGATGGCAATGGCAGCTTTGCCTTTTCCAACGAGCTGGTCAACGGTCGCTCTGGCGCTGCTGGCCAGCCTGCCGACACGGCCGCTGCTGCCGGTCAGGCCCGCGCTACTGCCGCTGGCTCGCCTGCACCGCAAGCAGGCTGGAGCGGTGTTATCGGTGGCAGTGCTCTGGGCTTTGACCCTGCGGCGCGCAATGCTGAGTTTGAGCGCAACAAACTGATGGCGGCCATCATGGACAAAGGCACCAAGCGCTCGCAGCGCCAAGCACTGACCAACATGGCGCAGATCGCCTCGGCCGATGCCAACAGCGCAGCACGCCTGGCGTCCGAAGAAGCACGCGCCACCGCGGCCAATGAGACGGCACTGCAGGCCACTGGCATGCGCGAACGGGGCGAGGACTCCCGCCTTGCCGCGCGCAATGCAATTGCCGCCAGTGTGTTTGCAGTTCAGTCTGCTCACAAGGAAACTGAGTTCGATATTGAACGAAAGCGCCTACAGATTGAGGCGTCGAAGGCCGGAAACGTGGGCATCCCATCGGGGTATCGCGCGACGGCTGACGGCAACTTGGCCTATATCGCTGGCGGACCAGCCGACCCTAATGCGCCGAAGTCTTCGACGTTGAACGACACACAGTCCAAAGCTTTGATGTTTGGCACTCGTATGCAGCAGTCCGGGCAAGCAATGGACAAGCTTGCGGCTGGTGGCGTTAGCCAGCCAGGCTACATCAAACGCCTGGCCGATACCGTGGGGGCTGGCGCTTTGGCCAACTGGACGCAATCGCCCGAGCAGCAACAGGTTGAGCAGTCTCAGCGCGATTTTGTTAATGCCGTACTGCGCCGCGAATCTGGTGCTGCGATCAGTGCATCTGAGTTTGACAACGCTCGCAAGCAGTATTTCACACAGCCCGGTGACTCGCCGCAGGTGAGCGAACAAAAGCGCAAAAACCGCGAACTGGCTACCCGAGGCATGTTGGCCGAAGTCCCCAATCAACAGGCTCGGGTGAGCCAGGTGCTTTCTGCTGCCGGTGCTGGCGCCCAACCCAAGGAGCGCACCGTGACACGCACAGGAACTATCAATGGCCGCAAGGTCAACCAATACGACGATGGGAGTATCGACTATGCCAATTGATGCCAGCCAAGTGAAATGGGACATTCCCGCCGCAGCTAGCAACGGCCCTTCCATCGACCCTGCTAGCGTCGCGTGGGACACATCTTCGGCGCCGCCATCGGGCCCAGTTAACAGCCTGGTTACCAACTCGGTTAACACGGAAAGTTCGCCTGGCCTCACTCAGCAACTTACTGAGGGCGGCAAAGCGATTGCACGCCAAGCTGGCTTGACTCTGCGCCATGGCGCCGAGGGTGTTGCGCAGGCGGCCGAAGTGGTGACTGAGCCTCTGCGCCATCTGGTGACTGATCCAGTGATGCGCGCTGCGGGCCTGCCTGAGGGGCAGCCAATCAGCAAAGCAGTTGGCCTGATGGGCGATAGTTTGGGTTTGCCCAAGCCGGCCAATGAGACCGAGCGGGTTGTGGGGGAAGCCGCCAAATTCATGGCAGGTAGCGCAGGTATGGTTGGCGCGGCTGGCCGAGTAGCCCAAGCTGCAGCCCCTGGCATTACCCAATCTGCTGCTCAAATTATGGCGAACAACCCCGGCGCTCAGATCGCTGCTGGAGGTGGTGCCGGCGCTGGCGCTGGTCTGGCTAAAGAAAACGGTGGCAATGAGTGGATGCAGTTGGGCGCAGGTTTGGCCGGCGGTCTCGGTGTTGGCGGCATGGTTCAGGCAGCCAGCTCGGGTATTCGTTCCGCAAGCCGTGTAATTCCAATTCGCACTGAAAAGATGGAGCAACAAATTCAGGGCGCGTTGAGCAAGGCTGGAGTAGATTGGCAAGAAGTACCAGAGGGCATCCGCCAAGGGCTGCGCGCAGAAGCCCAGCGAGCGTTGCAAAATGGTGATTCGCTTGATGCTGCTGCAGTCTCGCGGCTGCTGGACTTTAAGCGGGTTGGTGCAACGCCAACGGGCGGCATGCTGACCCTTGACCCCGTGCAAATTACGCGCGAACAGAACCTTGCACGTATGGGGGCGAACTCCGGCGACACAGGTCTGCAGGGGTTGGCGAAGGTACACAACGAGAATAACCGTGCGTTGATCGAGTCATTGAATCGCCTGGGCGCCGCTCAAGCAGATGACGCATTTGCAGCTGGAAACCGTGCCATGGGCACATTGCAGCGTGGCTTGGATAACGACAAGGCTGGAATCAATGCGCTCTACAGCCAGGCGCGTGATAGCGCTGGACGCAGTGTTTCCCTAGACGGTCACACATTCACCAGCCAAGCCAGCAAGCTGCTGGACGATAACTTGCTGGGCGGCGCTCTGCCACCCAGCGTGCAGACGCACCTGAACCGTATTGCCATAGGCGAAGTTCCGTTTGATGTGAACTATGCCGAACAGCTCAAGACCGCTATCGGTAAGCTGCAGCGTGCTAGCAATGATGGGCAGCAGCGCATGGCGCTTGGTGTTGTCCGTCAGGCATTGGATGACACCCCCATACTCAGTAGCCAGCCTGGGCAAGCTGCAAGCATTGGCGAGCAAGCCATGCAGGCGTTTGACCGTGCACGACTAGCAAACCGAGGCATGATGCAGCGCGTTGAAAAGATTCCTGGCTTGCGCGCTGTGTATGAGGGCAAAGCCGCGCCAGACGACTTCGTTCAGCAATTCGTAATCAGCCGCAGTGCCAAAGCTTCTGACACGGGTCGCCTCGCGGCAGAACTCAATCGCGTGGACGCACAGGCGATGGAGGTGGTGCGAGGCAGTATTGCGCAGCACCTCAAGACCGCGGCCATTGGTGCTGCATCAGACGAAACCGGCAAGTTCAGCGCCAGCGGGTACAACCGCGCGCTGTTGGCCCTGGGCCAACGGAAGCTGGCGCAGTTCTTTAGCAAAGACGAGATTGAGCAGCTCCGAGCGCTGGGGCGGGTGTCGCAATACACAACAGTGCAACCAGTCGGCAGCGCGGTGAACAACAGTAACTCCGGCGCCCTACTTGCCGGCCGGGGCGTGGATCTGCTAAACGGTCTGGCCGACAAGCTGCCACTGATGGGCATTGGTCCAACGGTCTCAGGGCTGACGCGGAATGTCCAGCAGCGACAGGCGCTTGATATTGGGCGTGCGCTTAGCCGGAAAACATCGCAAGAGGGCGCCAAGCGGGCGCCAGCAGTCACTTTTGGCGCCTTGATGGCAGCGGAGGAATAAGCATGTTGGCATCTGAAGCAACCAGCACCGAGCGTGTCTACGATGCAATCGTAGAGTTGTATAACCTTGGGCAGCGTTCGACACGCCACACGGTACAAGAGTTGACGGGCCTGCCGTTGACCAAGGTCGATGACCGCATCAAAGCCCTTGCTGAGCGCGAGCGAATCAAGCGCTTCCTCAAGGGCGAATATGTACCGGTCGAGGTGCACCCGCCAGCCCGAGCCATTAGCAAGACGATTTTGGCTGGCGGCCTGGTAAAGGTCGAAATTGGGGACGAAGTCCTGACGCTGACGCCAACCGAAGATCGCATGCTGGCCACTCTTATGGCTGGCGCCGCAACGCAAGCCGGCCAGATTGAGACCAATCGCGCAGTTAGTGAGATGGCATCCACGATGCTCGCCAAAGTAGAGGCCCTGGAGAAGCGTCTCCTGACAGCACCTTCTGGCATCAAAGCTGCTTGCGGCCAAGGTTACAGGGAAGGTTACGGCTAAAGGTAGCGCTTGAGCTGCGACCTTAGCTCCCAGTCGATGATCTCGGTCAGCATCCATTTGCCATCATTGCCAGGGCGCGGCATGGTGTGATCTCGTGCCAAGAAGGCGGCCAGCGTGTTGCGGTGAATGCCCAGGCGGTCAGCAAACTGCTGACGGTTCAGGCGCCCGCCATGTTGCACGCTAAGCGCTTTGACAGCGTGGGTGAGGATGTCCAGCTGTTCCCTCAATTCGGCGAGCAGCTTGGCTATGGAGTCATCGTCAGGCATGGGCACACCTCCAGGTGTTACACCATAGGCGTGTGGTGTGGCACGGTGTATCACCGTAACACACTGACTTTAAAAGGAATTACACCTGCCACACCCGTAACACCTGAAAAAAGCAAAGTCTGGACAAATATGCTGGAGCGACCGTTCCCCAGCAGACTGGAAACGGCCCAATCGATCACAAAACTTTGTACCGCAGTCTGCAAACAGTCTGTAAGAGCTGAAAAACAAAAAACCCCGCTATCTTTTAAATAGCAGGGTTTCTTTATTTTATATGGGGTGGCTGATGGGGCTCGAACCCACGACAACAGGAATCACAATCCTGGACTCTACCAACTGAGCTACAGCCACCGTGTTGGTGAAGCCATGATTATAGCTACAAATTTACAGGCTCTTGGTTAATTCGCCTATTTTTATGAAGTTTGTCCTGCTTGGGGGCGGGACACCTTCATCTGGACCTTGAAACGCTCCTTGAGCAAATCGTAGTAGGCCATGGTTTCGGCGTAGGTTTGCAGGCGTTCCAGCTCTTGCTTTTGGGCCAGGCGGGCTTCTGCCGTATCTTCGGCACGCGGCACCAGCTTGTTGATACGCACCACGGCGTAGCCGTCCTTGCCCAGGTCGACCCCGGTCCAGCTGGCGGCGTCACCCACCTTGGCCTGCATGGCAGCGTTGATCAGAGCAGCAGGCTGACCCTTCACATCCTGACGCGAGACCACGATGGGTGCGGCCAAGCTGGCACCCGCAGCGTCCGCCTTCCAGGCTGCCAGCTTGGCTTCGCCTTCTTTGCGTGCCAGTTCGGCAGATTGCTGTGCGATGTAGAGTTCGCTGGCCTTGGCTTTAACTTCTTCGAAAGGCAGGATACGCGCATCCTGGTGGGTCACGACGCGGCCCGACACCAGGGTGCTGGGCGCCACTTCGATGGATTCGGTGTTGCGCTTGTTTTGCAATGCATCGCTGGAGAACAGGGCTTCCAGGAAAGTCTGGTTGGCCAGGGCACCGGTGGCGCCAGCTGCCGGCTTGCGGGTGATGTGCTCGGCCTTCTGGATCTTCAGGCCCAGCTTGTCCGCCACGGGTTGCAGGCTGTCGGATTGCTCGAACACCATGTTCGAGAAGGTTTCAGCGGCTTCAGCGTACTTTTTCTGCACTTGTTGCGAGCGTACTTCTTCTTCGATCTTGGCGCGCAGTTCTTCAAACGTCGGGGTGCGGGGGGTTTTGACTTCGCCCATCTTGATGATGTGGTAGCCGTATTCGGTGGTGACCAAGCCACTGATTTCACCGGACTTCAAAGCAAAGGCGGCTTCTTCGAAAGGCTGAACCATGTCGCCCTTTTTGAACAGCGGCAACTCGCCGCCGTTGACTGCCGAGCTGGTGTCTTGCGAATTCTTCTTGGCGATCTCGGCAAACTGCGCCGGGTTGGCCTTGACTTCGGCCAGCAGCGCTTCGGCACGTTGCTTGGCTTTTTCACGATCGGCCGCCGACATGGACTGTGGCGCGTTGATCAGGATGTGGCTGGCACGGCGCTGCTCCTGGTCCATGAAGCGGTTCAGGTTCTCTTTGTAGTAGGTGCGCAGGTCTTCTTCGTTCGGCTGGATCATGCCTTTGACAGCATCGGCATTGAGCACGACGTATTCGATGCTCGATTGCTCTTGCTGGCGGAACATTTCCTGGTTGGCCTTGTAGAAGGTTTCCAGATCGGCATCGCTGGGCTTGACCTGGGCCACAAAGCTCTTGGCATCAAACTTGGCAACCTGGATTTCGCGCTGTTGGTAGAGCGCGTTCATGGCCGATTGGGCTTGGCCATCGGTAACAAACGATGTATTGGCCACTCCACCCAGCACTTGGCGCACGGCCAAGTCACGGCGCAGGCCGGCTTCAAAGCCTTCGGGCGTCATGTTCTGCGCACCCACCAGAGCGCGGTAGGCTTCGACGTCCAGGCTGCCATCGGGCTTTTTCAGCGCAGCGATTTGCGGAATGTCCAGCAAAGCGCGGCTCAGCGTAGCGTTGTCCACCGTCAAATGCATTTTCTTGGTGGCTGCATCGAGCACGCGGTCACGCACCATGCGCTCCAAGGTGGCGTAGCGTGCATCAGCGCCATCCATCCACTTGGCATCCATATTGGGGTTTTGCTGGCGCATGCGATCGGTTTCCAAGCGGTGCGCATTGTCCCAATCCATTTGGGTGATCTCGGTGCCGGCCACCTTGGCTACAACCGGGCTTTTTTCGGTGAAGTAGTTCTGGTTCACCCCCACCAAAACAAAAGACAGAATGATCAGCAAGAACAGCGGATACATCAGCACCTTGGAGTACTTGCGGATGGTTTCAAACATCGTCTAACTTTCTGGACATGAAATAAGAAAAGGCGAACTGTCGTTCGCCCTTGTACGTTGATAGTTGGATATGGATGGTGGCCAACCGCCGACCTGCAACCGGCAAGGGCACCCCTTGCTGCATCCAAGACCTGCGACCCCCAGCCAACACCTCGCTCCAACCCAACCGCAACAAGGCGTAGATTGTTCGTTTTTATACCTGCACTCGCGCGCGGGAAACGTGCAGTTTACCCCGAAAGCGCTTTAGCCCCCATTAGTACCCAGGGCAAACGCCCGGTCTGTTGGCGCGCCGCATCTCATTGCGGGTATGTCACTGCAGGCAAAGGAGCATCGAACAGATCGAATTTGTCAGCACCTGCTTGCTGCCCCGCTTCGCCACTAGCACTTGGCAGAAAAGTCATCAAGCCTTAGCCATGCCACAGGAACGGGGCACAAAAGAAAAATCCCCTTGGATTGCTCCAAGGGGATTTCTGGGTGGTGGTGGTGGGTGCTAACGGGGTCGAACCGCTGACCTACGCCTTGTAAGGGCGCCGCTCTACCAACTGAGCTAAGCACCCCACCTAAAACCGGAATTAGTTCAGTGCATCCTTCAGGGCCTTGCCTGGACGGAATTTAGGCACCTTGGCAGCCTTGATCTTGATCGCTGCGCCGGTGCGGGGGTTACGACCCGTACGAGCTGCACGCTTACCAACAGCAAAGGTACCAAAACCTACCAAAGAGACTGTGCCACCTTTTTTCAAGGTCTTCTTCACTGCGTCAATGGTGGACTCCAGTGCGCGAGCAGCAGCAGCCTTGGAGATGTCAGCATTAT
Source organism: Comamonas trifloxystrobinivorans (assembly GCF_043359985.1). Classification (NCBI taxonomy): domain Bacteria; kingdom Pseudomonadati; phylum Pseudomonadota; class Betaproteobacteria; order Burkholderiales; family Comamonadaceae; genus Comamonas; species Comamonas trifloxystrobinivorans. Next base: position 225,784 of record NZ_JBHZGV010000009.1, on the reverse strand, counting down.
TAGCAATGTGCTCAATGAGTTCAGTTTTATTCACAAGCAGCCTCTATATATCAAGAGAGTTAAGGAAGTGTGTCCTTTGAAATTATCAGCAGTACGGACAAAACTCGTAAAGCCTCAAATCGCAAAAAACAACACCGCTGGAGAAACATTTGTTGCGTCACCAGCGCCTCGGTGTGGAAAGGATTCTAGACGGAAATTTCTGGGTGCCCGCGAAAAAAATCACTTTTTTTCGCCTGTCTCCGTGGCCTGCAGCCACTGGCAGGCCAAGCCCAGCCAGCCTTGCCAGCCACTTTGGCCGCCCAGACGCGATGAAGTCTAGCGCAAACCGGCGCGCTTGTACTACGAATCAACCCTAGCCTTGATTTCTGGCAACGCCTTTTGCAGGTAGTACACCATCGACCAAACGGTGAGCACCGCTGCCAGCCAGATCAGCCAGGTGCCCCAGACGCCGGTGTCGACCGGGCCGATCTTGCCGTCGTAGAGCAAAAAGGGAATCGCCACCATCTGCACCGTCGTCTTGACCTTGCCGATCATGTGCACCGCCACGCTCTTGCTGGCACCGATACGCGCCATCCATTCGCGCAGCGCCGAGATGGCGATTTCGCGGCCGATGATGATCAGCGCCACAAACACGTCGGCACGCTGCAGATACACCAGCACCAGCAGCGAGGCACAGACCAGAAACTTGTCCGCCACCGGATCGAGAAAAGCCCCGAAGGACGAGGTCTGGTTGAGCTTGCGCGCCAGAAATCCGTCGAGCCAGTCGGTGAAGGCAAACACCACAAACAAGATGCTGGCCCACAGATTTTTCGTGGCCATGTCCAGCGGCGAGTAGTACAGGCCGACGATGAGCGGAATCGCGACAATGCGCGTCCACGTCATGATGGTGGGGATGGTGAAAAACATGGGGCGTATTGTGGCACGCAATGCTGTAACAAGGCTGCGGCCAGCGTCGCGGAGCGGCGACTTGCGGCGCCGGCCGACACGCCGATGCACCAACCGAAAGAATCGATCAGTGCAGCAACATGGAGCACCGCGCCATCGGATGCTTTCAATGCAGCGCCTGGTAGATGGCCTCGGCCAGTGTTTCCGAGATGCCTTCCACCGTCATCAGGTCTTGCACACTGGCGTCTTGCACGCCGCGCACGCCGCCAAAGCGCTGCAGCAGGCGGGCACGTTTTTTGGGGCCGACGCCGGGAATTTCCTCCAGGCTGCTGCCGCCCACACGCACCTTGGCCCGCGCAGCGCGCATGCCGGTGATGGCAAAGCGGTGGGCCTCGTCGCGGATCTGCGCCACCAGCATCAGCGCCGCCGAATCCTTGCCCAGATAGACTTTGTCGCGGCCGTCGCAGAAGACCAACTCTTCCAAACCCACCTTGCGGCCTTCGCCTTTTTCCACGCCGACAATGCGCGACAAATCCAGACCCAGTTCGGTGAACACTTCGCGTGCCACGCCCACCTGCCCTTTGCCGCCGTCGATCAGCACAATGTCGGGCAGCCGCGCACTGCCGGTGGCCACCTCGGCACCGCCAGCATCGCGCTGCGCCTCGGCCACTTTGCTGTAGCGCCGCGTCAAGACCTGGCGCATGGCAGCGTAGTCGTCACCGCCGGTGATGCCGTCGATTTTGTAGCGCCGGTATTCGCTGCTTTGCATCTTGTGGTGGTGGAAGACCACGCACGAGGCCTGCGTGTTCTCGCCCCCGGTGTGAGAGATGTCGAAGCATTCGATGATGAGTTGGTCGATATCGTCTTGCGGCAAATCCAGCGCCTCCACCAGCGCCCGCGTGCGTGCTTGCTGCGAGCCCTCTTCCGCCAGCAAACGCGCCAATTGCAGTTGCGCATTTTTCTGCGCCATTTCCAGCCAGACGCGGCGCTCCTCGCGCGGCTGCGAAACCGCTGCTATGCGTGCGCCGGTTTGCTCCGACAAGGCTTGCAGCAGGCCCGCATCCACAGGCTCACTCACCACCAGCACCGGCGGCGGCGCCACTTGCAAATAGTGCTGGGCAATGAAGGCCTCCAGCACTTCGGCCTCGACCGATTTCTTGGCCAACGGCTCGCCATTGGGTTGCAGCTGTGCAGCTTGGTTTTCTTCCAGATCGGCCTGGGTGATGACGCTGTTGTCGTCCACATGCACCGGAAAGTAAGCGCGATCGCCCAGATGGCGGCCGCCGCGCACCATGGCCAGGTTGACGCAGGCTTTGCCGCCTTGCACTTGCACGGCCAGGATGTCGACATCGCGGTCGTCCGTGGTTTCCACGCTTTGCTGGTGCAGCACGCTGGCCAGCGCCTTGATCTGGTTGCGAATCTCGGCCGCCTGCTCGAACTCCAGCTTGTCGGAGTGCGCCAGCATGCGCGCCTCCATCGATTTGAGCAGCGCATCGGTCTCGCCGCGCAGCATGGCTGCTGCGTTGGCTACGTCGGCGGCGTATGCCTCGGGCGCAATATGGTCCACACAAGGCCCACTGCAACGCTTGATCTGGTAGAGCAAGCAAGGCCGTGTGCGATTGGCAAAAACACTGTCTTCGCAAGTACGCAAGCGGAAGACTTTTTGCAGCAGCAAGATGGTTTCTTTGACCGCCCAGGCATTGGGGTAAGGGCCAAAGTAGCGGTGTTTTTTGTCGGTAGCGCCACGGTAATAGGCCACGCGCGGGTAGCACTGGCTGGGCGGCGCTTTCACGTCACCATCGCTGAAAGTCTGGCCGGTGATTTTCAGATAGGGGTAGCTTTTGTCGTCCCGGAACAAGATGTTGTACTTGGGGTGCAGCGTCTTGATCAGGTTGTTTTCCAGCAGCAGCGCCTCCGCCTCGGAGCGCACCACTGTGGTTTCCATGCGCACGATCTTGCTGACCATGTGGCCGATGCGCGTGCCGCCATGGTCTTTGTGGAAGTAGCTGGAGACGCGGCGCTTGAGGTTGATGGCCTTGCCCACGTAGAGCAGCGCGTCGCTCGCGTCGAAATAGCGGTACACGCCCGGCATGGCGGGCAGTGCGGCAACCTGGGCGAGAAGTTCGGGAGAATGCGCGGGACTGGGCATGGCGCTATTGTGCAATGCCCAGCCTGCGGCTATTGCCTGCTTGGCAATTTCTCTGGTGCACACACGCGCCCAGCCCCAGGCAACCCGGCACTTTAAAGATTTATTGAACGATGCCGCGCTCGCGCAATGCGGCAATCTGCTGTGCATTCAACCCCATGCCGGACAGAACCGCATCGGTGTCATCCCCCAGGTGCGGCGCACTGCTGCGCACGGTGCCAGGCGTGCCGCTGAGCTTGGGCACAATGCCGGGGACCTCGAGCGTGTGGCCGTCGCGCGTTTGTTGCTGCAAGAGCATTTGGCGCGCGCGGTAATGCGGGTCCTCCGCAATGTCTTTGGCGGTGTAGACCTTGCCGGCGGGCACGCGGGCGGCGGCCAGTGCATCCATCACCTCGGCAATCTGGCGCTCGCTGGTCCAGGCACCAATGGCAGCGTCAATCTCTTGCACCCGTGCCACGCGGCCGGCGTTGCCGGCCAAATCGGGCGCCTGGCCCAGGTCGGAACGGCCGATGGTGTCCATCAGCCGTTTGAAGATGCTGTCGCCATTGCCTGCCACCAGCACCCAACCGTCTTGGCAAGGGTAAGCGTTGGATGGCGCAATGCCCGGCAGCGCGCTGCCAGCGGCCTCGCGCACCACGCCAAAGGCGCTGTATTCGGGGATCAGGCTTTCCATCACATTGAAGACGGCTTCGTGCAAAGCCACGTCGATCACCTGGCCCGCGCCTCCATTCACTTTGCGGTGGTAGAGCGCCATCATCACACCGATAACGCCATGCAGCGCTGCCAGCGTGTCGCCAATCGAGACGCCCACGCGCACCGGCACGCGGCCGGGCTCGGCGGTCAGGTGGCGCAGGCCGCCCATGGCCTCGCCAATCACGCCAAAGCCGGGCAGATCGCGGTACGGCCCTGTCTGGCCGTAGCCGGAGATGCGCAGCATCACCAGGCCCGGGTTGAGCGCATGCAACTCCTCGGGCGACATGCCCCAGGCTTCGAGCGTGCCGGGGCGAAAGTTCTCCACCAGCACATCGGCCTCGGCAATCAGGCGGCGTGCAATGTCTTGCGCCTCGGGCTGGCGCAAATCGAGCGCCACCGATTTTTTGTTGCGCGACTGCACCTGCCACCATACCGAGGTGCCGTCTTGCAGCAAACGCCAGTTGCGCAGCGGGTCGCCCGTGCCGGTGGCTTCGATCTTGACCACCTCGGCACCAAACTCCCCCAAAGTTTTGCCGCAAAACGGCCCGGCAATCAGCTGGCCCATCTCGACCACCTTGACGCCTTGCAAGGCCATCGGGCTGGGTTGGGCGGTGCTTGTCTCCATATTGCTTTCTCCTGCTTGCTTTATTCCATCTTCGATGGGGATATTGTGGCGCAGTGCAACTGGCGCAGTGCATCGGCGCTGCACTGTTCGAGACTGCTCTATCATCGCCGTCCTGATGACCGATACGCCAAGCCCCACAGCCCATCCGCGCCCAATCTGGGATATTTTTTGCCAAGTCATAGACAACTTTGGCGACATCGGTGTGTGCTGGCGCCTGGCTTGCAACCTGGCTGCGCGTGGTCAGCAAGTGCGGCTGCGCGTGGACGATGCCAGTGCGCTGCAGTGGATGGCGCCAGCGGGTGCCGAGCACATCAGCGTTCTGCCCTGGCCGCAGCAGCTCAGCCCGCAGGAACAAACACAATTGCAAAACGAGCCGCCCCAAGTGGTGGTGGAAGCGTTCGGCTGCTATCCGCCGGAGGCTTATATCGCAGCGCTGGCCCGGCAAGTGGGCACTGGCAAGCCGCCGGTCTGGATCAATCTGGAATACCTGTCGGCCGAAGACTATGTGGCGCGCATGCACCGCCTGCCCTCACCCATCAGCTTCGGGCCGGCTGCGGGCTGGACGCGCTGGTTCTTTTACCCCGGCTTCACGGCAAACACCGGCGGCCTGCTGCGCGAGACTGATTTGACAGAGCGCCAACAGCACTTTGACCGCCAGCACTGGCGTGCAGCGCGCCATGTGCAAGCCGAGCAAACGCTGGTTTCGCTGTTTTGCTACGAGCCGCCTGGCCTGGCCAGCTGGTGGGCCGCCTTGCAACAATCGCCATTGGCAACGCAAACCAGCGTGGCCGTTACGCCGGGCCGGGCAGAACGAGCCATGCAACAGCTGCCAGGCAACGGCGATCTGGTTCAGCGCATCCCGCTGACCGCCACCGACCAAGCTGGCTTTGACGAATTGCTGTGGGCCAGCGACCTGAACATGGTGCGCGGCGAAGATTCGCTGGTTCGCGCCCTGTGGGCTGGCCAGCCGCTGGTATGGCACATCTACCCGCAAGAAGACGATGCCCATCACGACAAGCTGCGCGCTTTTCTGGATTGGTTGCAAGCCCCCGACAGCTTGCGCCAGTGGCATGCGCTGTGGAACGGGGTGCCCGCCGCAGCGCTGGGCCTAAAAACCCAGTCTGCAACATGGCCGCTGCTCAGCCCTCGCTTGCTGCAGGAATGGCGTGCCTGCGTGCTGGCTGCCCGCTCGCAACTGCAAGCGCAGGCCAGTCTTGCCGATCAGCTGATAGCGTTTGCGGCCGAAAAAGGTTAGAATCTTAGTCTTTGCGCATATTTGCGGCCGTCCAAGTACCTCGGTATAAGCTGCGGCAAGCGAAGATGCGCACCACGCCGCGGAACTAGCTACGGCGCAGCACAGCCAGTCGACGAGACACTTGCCGCCCTTAGCAGTTTGAGCGGCTCCAACACAGGCAAACACTGTTATGAAAATCGCTCAAGAAATCCGCGCTGGCAACGTGATCATGTTCGGCAAAGACCCCATGATTGTTCTGAAGACCGAATACGCTCGTGGCGGCCGTGGTGCAGCTACCGTGCGCATGAAGCTCAAGAGCCTGATTGGCAACTTCGGCACGGAAAACGTGTTCAAGGCCGACGACAAGATCGACAACGTGATCCTGGACAAGAAGGATTGCACCTATTCGTACTTCGCCGACCCCATGTACGTGTGGATGGACGCCGACTACAACCAGTACGAAGTGGAAGCCGAAAACATGGCTGACGCCCTGAACTACCTGGAAGACGGCATGACCGCCGAAGTGGTGTTCTACGACGGCAAGGCCATTTCGGTCGAACTGCCCACCACCATCGTGCGCGAAATCACCTGGACCGAACCCGCCGTCAAGGGCGACACCTCGGGCAAGGTGCTCAAGCCTGCCAAGATCGCTACCGGTTTTGAAGTCTCCGTGCCTTTGTTCGTGGGCCAGGAAGACAAGATCGAAATCGACACCCGCACCGGCGAATACCGCAAGCGCGTGTAATGCCCCGCTGGCCCCACGGCCAGCAGCACGGCAGAAAAACCTCCCAGCCTTTGGCTTGGAGGTTTTTTTATGCCTGCCTGGCGGGCAAAGCACTCCCCGGCCCGGGCCTGACACACAGATCAGCGCTTGGCTGACAGGCGCGATACATATTTTTACCCATTTAAAATAAATCCGCGGTTTTGCCCCGGTAGAATCCGGCGCCAACCCTGCATTTCTCGATCGCCTGTCATGAGCCCAGATTCCGCCACCGCCGCACGTTTGACCATTTTTCAAGGACCGCACCGCATGCTACAGGCCGACCGCCTGAGCGTGCTGCGCTACCTGCAAAACCATGACGAACTGCATCCTGCCGGCAGCGGCCAGGCGCTGTGGGTGTTTGACGACAGCACCGGCCTGCGCCTGGACTTGAACTGGCGCGCCGAACTCGCCCAACTGGCACAACAAGCCGCCCAGCCCAGCCCGGCGCCCATTGCTGCAGCGGCCGCCTCCGACCGCCCCGCCCGCGCCGTGGGCCGGCCCAAACTGGGCGTGGTCTCGCGCGAAGTCACCTTGCTGCCGCGCCACTGGGAATGGCTCAACCACCAACCCGGCGGCGCCTCCGCAGCCTTGCGCCGGCTGATTGACGACGCCCGCAACGCGCATGCGGCCCAGGATGCGCAGCGCGCTGCCTCCGAGGCAACTTACCGCTTCATGCAAGAGATGGCGGGCGACCAGCCCGGCTTTGAAGAAGCCTGCCGCGCGCTGTTCGCCAAAAAGGAAGCAGCCTTCCAGCTGCAAACACAAACCTGGCCGGATGATGTGCAAGCCTACCTGCACCAGCTCAGCCGCCCGGTCTGGCCCAGCAAGGACTGAGCGCCACCAGCAAGCCAGCCCACACTGCTGCTGCAGCAACAAACACACAGTTGCCACCGGCCCGCTGCCGTTCGGCGGCGCAATGCTCCACCAAGCGCCTCCAGCTTCGCTTTAGCAGCCAAAATGGAGAAATCCATGTCTGCTCCCAACCCCGCCTCTTCGAGCCCTGCCGGCACACCGCCAGCAGCGGCCAGCCCAAGCACCACCACCCGCCGCTCGCCTGACGGGCTGGGTGCGCGCCGCCCACTGTGGCGCCTGTTCCTGGTCTTTCTGGGGCCGATGATTCTGTCGAACATCCTGCAGTCGCTCTCGGGCACGCTCAACACCATGTTCCTGGGCCAGATGATGGGCGTCAAAGCCCTGGCAGCGGTGGCCTCGTTCTTCCCGGTGATGTTTGTTTTCATCGCCTTCATCATTGGCCTGGGTGCCGGTGGCTCGGTGCTGATCGGCCAGGCCTGGGGTGCGGGCCAAATCCAAAAAGTGCGCGCCATTGCCGGCACTACCTTGCTGATGGGCCTGCTGTTTGGTGCCGTGGTGGCGCTGTTTGGCGGCCTGTTTACGCGCCCCATCATGCAGTTGCTGGGCACGCCGGCCGACATTCTGGAACAAGCCACCACTTACTCGCGTATCGTGCTGCTGGGCATGCCCGGGCTGTTCGTGTTTTTGCTGGCCACTTCGCTACTGCGCGGCGTGGGCGATACGCTGTCGCCCATGTGGTCGCTGATTCTGTCCACCGCCATCGGCCTGGTCAGCACGCCGGCGCTGATTGCCGGCTGGTGGGGCTTGCCGCAACTGGGCGTTACCAGCGCAGCGGTGTCGATGATTCTGGGCTTCTCGGTATCGCTGCTCTGGCTGGGCGTGCACCTGTACCGCCAAGGCAGCGTGCTGGCGCCCAACCGGGCTTTGCTCAAAGCCTTGCGCATAGACCGCGAGCTGCTCAAAGGCGTGTTGCATGTGGGCGTGCCCACGGGCGTGCTGATGATCGCCACCTCGCTGGCCGGCTTGGTGGTGATGGCGCTGGTCAACGGCTTTGGCTCCGATGCCACCGCCGCATTTGGCGCAGTCAACCAGATCAATTCCTTCGCGCAGTTTCCGCTGATCTCGGTGGCGATTACCTCGTCCATCCTGGCCGCCCAATCCATCGGCGCGGACGACAATGCCCGCCTGCCCGCCATAGCACGCACGGCCATGCTCTTTACCGTGCTGCTGGGCAGTGCCACAGCCTTGCTGGGCTCCATCTTTGCACGGCCCTTGCTGGGTATTTTCATCACCAACGCCGAAGTGCTGCACACGGCCGTAGAGCTGCTTTACATCGTGCTGTGGAGCGGCCTGCTGTTCGGCGCCTTTGCCTCGCTGTCGTCGCTGATGCGCGCCAGCGGCGATGTGGTGATGCCGACCGCCATCACCATTGGCGTGCTGGCCGTGCTGGAGCTGCCACTGGCCTGGCTGCTGAGCCAGCGCTTCGGGCTGGTCGGCATCTGGCTGGCGTTCCCGCTGTCTTACGGCATCACCCTGGGTTTGCAAGCCTGGTACTACCACGCAGTGTGGAAAAAGCGCCCCATCCGCAAGCTGGTCTGAGCAAGATTCGCGCACGGTGTGAGCATTTGTTAGCCCGTGGCGCTTTTGCCGCGCCCGGCGGTGACAGCGGGCACAAAAACTGAAATCATCGGCAGCTGCAACCGACTCACTGCACACCATGGCCGATCTCAGCAACTTCCGCATTCCCAGCAAAGGCAAGGTCAAGCTTGCCAACTACAACCCTGCCAGCACGCCGTTTGCGCATGGCAGCAGCAAAGACCAGGAAAAAGACCTGAAGACGCTGAACCAGCAGCTCGCCCAGCTCATCCAGCCCTTGCAGGCCGAGCGCCAGCGCTCCATCTTGCTAGTGCTGCAAGGCATGGACGCTGCCGGCAAAGACGGCACGGTGCGCGGCGTGTTCAAACACACCAGCCCAATGGGTGTGCGCCTGGCCACCTTCAAAACGCCCACCAAGGACGAGTTGGCGCACGACTATTTGTGGCGCTGCCATGCAGTGGTGCCTGCCAAAGGTGAGATCGGCGTGTGGAACCGCAGCCACTACGAAGACGTGCTGGTGCCCGGCGTCAATGGCTGGATCAACAAGCAAACGCTGCAGCAGCGCTACACGCAGATCAACGATTTTGAGCGCCTGTTGACCGAGAACGGCACCACCGTGCTCAAGTGCATGCTGCACATCAGCAAGGACGAGCAACGCCGCCGCTTGCAAGAGCGCATAGACGAACCCGAGAAACGCTGGAAATTCAGCCTCGGCGATCTCGATGTGCGCAAACAATGGGACGCTTACCAAAAAGCCTATGAAGACCTGCTGGAGGCCACCTCCACCGCGCATGCGCCCTGGTATGTGATCCCGGCGGACGACAAACTGCACCGCAACCTGATGATCAACACCTTGCTCAACCACACTTTGCTGGACATGAAGCCGCAGTACCCGGAGGATTTTCCAGAGCTCGTGGGTTTGAAGGTGGAGTGAGCTCGCGCTGCATTGCCAAATCCTCAAGAAAAAACTGCCAGCGCTGGCAACAGCGGCTGGCAGTTTTTTTGAGCGGAGCGCCTGGGCTTATACAGGCTGGCCCACCAGATCGTGGCCTTGGGTGCGCACGATGCGCACGCTGATCAGATCACCCACCTTGTAGGTCTTGCTGGCTTTTTCGGGCGGCAGAATGTGCACCACGCCATCAATCTCGGGCGCATCGGCGTAAGTGCGGCCCACGCCGCCTTTCTTGCCCATGCTCACCGCCTTGTCCACCAGCACCTTCATGACCTGGCCCACACGGCGTTGCAAGCGCTGGGTGGACACTTCCTCGGCCACTTCCATGAAGCGGGCGCGGCGGGCCTCGCGCACTTCCTCGGGCAGCATGCCGGGCAGCTCGTTGGCGGTAGCGCCTTCGACCGGGCTGTAGGCAAAGCAGCCAGCGCGGTCAATCTCGGCCTCACGGATGAAATCGAGCAGGTGCTCAAATTCTTCTTCGGTTTCGCCAGGGAAACCCGCGATAAAGGTGGAGCGGATCACCAGCTCAGGGCAAATCTTGCGCCATTCGCGGATGCGGTCCAGGTTTTTCTCGCCAGAGGCGGGGCGCTTCATGCGCTTCAAAACATCGGGGTGGCTGTGCTGCAGCGGCACATCGAGGTACGGCAAGATCTTGCCTTCAGCCATCAGCGGCAGAATATTGTCAACCGTCGGGTACGGGTAGACATAGTGCAGGCGCACCCAGGCACCGTGCTGCGCGGCCAGCTTGCCCAGCTCTTCGGTCAGCTCCAGCATGCGGGTTTTGACAGGCTTGCCGTCCCAGAAACCGGTGCGGTACTTCACATCCACGCCATAGGCGGACGTATCCTGGCTGATCACCAGCAGCTCTTTGACGCCGCCTTCAAACAGCGCCTTGGCTTCCTTGAGCACATCGCCAATCGGGCGCGAAACCAGATCGCCACGCATGCTGGGGATGATGCAGAAGGTGCAGCGGTGGTTGCAGCCTTCGGATATCTTCAAATACGCATAGTGCTTGGGCGTGAGCTTGATGCCGGCATCACCAAAGCTGCCCGGCACCAGATCGACAAACGGATCGTGCGGCTTGGGCAAGTGCGTGTGCACCGCATCCATCACCTCTTGCGTGGCATGCGGGCCGGTCACGGCCAGCACACTCGGGTGCACCTCAGCCACCATCGAGGAGCCGCCTTCCTTGCCCGCCTTGGCGCCCAGGCAACCGGTCACGATCACCTTGCCATTGGCCGCCAGCGCTTCGCCAATGGTGTCGAGGCTCTCCTTGACAGCATCGTCGATAAAACCGCAGGTGTTGACGATCACCAGATCCGCGCCCTCGAAAGTCTTCGAGGTCTGGTAGCCCTCGGCGCTGAGCTGCGTGAGGATCAACTCGCTGTCGGTCAGCGCCTTGGGGCACCCGAGCGAGACGAAGCCCACTTTCGGGGTCTTGGCCGTCTCGGGGGCAGAAATCGTGGAGGTCGTGGTGTCGGTCATAGGGGCGGTATTTTCGCAGTTTTGCCAAGCAGGCGACAGCGCTAGGGTTTGTCCGGGTGTTGGTACTGCCGCTGCGAGCGCTCAGCGCCCAAAACGAAACAGCTGCCAACGCTTGCAGCCAAGCGTTGGCAGCTATCAATTAGTGAGCGGCTGGTACTAGCCGCGCCGCATCAAGGCCGCTTCATGCCAAAAGCGGCCAGCATTTGCTCGGTCTGCTTTTGCATTTGCTCTTGCATCTGCTGGAAGAACTGCTGCGACTGCGCCTGGTAGTTGCCAGCGGCGGCCGACATATCGGGCATGCCTTGCATGGCGGGCATCTGCAGGCCCATGAAATTGCGCCACACATCGGGCGAAGCGCCCTTCATCTGCTCGGCAAAGCGCGACTGCATTTCGGTGAACAGCTGCACATTGCGCTCCAGGTACGAGCCCATGAAGCCTTGCATGGCATGGCCATAGAAGCGAATGATGTTGGCCAGCATGGCCTCGGTGAACATGGGCGCGCCGCCCGCTTCTTCTTCCAGAATGATCTGCAGCAGAATGCTGCGCGTCAGGTCTTCACCGGTCTTGGCATCCTTGACCACGATGGGCTCGCTTTGCATCACCAGGCCCTTGACCTCGGCGAGCGTGATGTAGGCCGAAGTTTGCGTATCGTACAGACGGCGGTTGGGGTATTTCTTGATGACGCGCTCGGAAGCGGCGGTGGTTCCTGGGGTGTTTTCCGACACGCGGATCTCCTATCTCTGGCCTGAAGTGTCTGCTTAGCGAAGGACGCGGATGCCTGCTGACGAGGCAACCAGTCGGCTTGATTGTAGTGAGCCGGGGACGCTATTGCGCCGCAGCATTTACCCTGATAGTGCGGCGCCGGCTGCCACCGCATTCCCCAAAAAACAGCAAATGCAACTTTTTCTTACAAGCACGCCACCGCAAACCAACAACCATGTTGCTACTCGGCGGCCATGAAAAGTTTGCGCATCATCAATACATGCTGAAATAGACAAAACAAATTAACCAATAGAGTTAGTTTATTTTCATCATTGTTAAATTATTTCATAAAATTTATGATACCGATATCAAATTTGCTATCAATACCGCGTATTCCCGCCTTTTCTCTTATAAATCCATTCACAAACAGCAGCAATTAGGCTTTGTATGCAAAGGCCAAGTCAGGCCAGAGTGGTTATACTCTTTTTAACAAAATCAAAGCCGTAGCTGGCATTGCCCGCGCTACCCACAAAAAAACGTGTCCATGGACGTCCATTATTTGCGCCGCCGCCAGCAGCCCGCCGCTGCTGTTGCCCCGGTACGCCTGGACGAATCCAGCACCGCCACCCCCCCTGGGCCGGGCTTGGCGCAACTGCAAATCTTGATCCAGCACATGCCCCAGCTGGCCTGGTTGCCAGGCAGCGCCACCGACACCGCCTATTGGAGCCAGTCTTGGCAAGACTGGGCTGGTGCCGACCAATTGCTGGCCGCAGGCCCTGACTGGACCTGCCAACTGCACCCCGACGATTCGCTCGTTATCCACACCTTGTGGCAACAGACCCGCAGCAGTGAGCAAAGTGAGCCGGCTTTTGCTTGCGATGTGCGCCTGCGCCACCACAGCGGCCAGTACCGCTGGTGCCGCGTGCAAGCGCGCAGCATGCGTGTCATGGACGAGGAGCAGCCCGTGTGGCTGCTGAGCGCAGTCGACATCCACGACCGGGTGGACCACGAGCACAGCCTGCAAGAGAGCATGCTGGCGCAAACACGCATGCTCGATGTCAGTGTGGATTGCATCAAGATCATCCGGCCCGACGGCTCGCTCTCCCACATGAACCGTTCAGGCTGCCTGGCGCTGGGCGTGGCACCCGATTCCGGCTTTGGCATGCAGTGGCTGAACCTGTTACCGCCCGAGATTCGTCAGCGTGGCAAACGTGCCCTGCGCTTGGCGGTGGGCGGCAAAAACGCACGCTTCGACGGCATGAGCGTGATTCCTGGTCAAAAGCCCCAATACTGGGACAACATTCTCACACCCATCAAAACGGCGGACGGCAGCACCAGCGGCATTCTCTGCGTCTCGCGCGACATTACCTTGCAGCGCTCGGCCGAGCTGCAGATGCGCGACGCCAGCGAGCTTGACGACCTGACCGGCCTGCCCAACCGACGCGCCTTCAAAGGCAAGGTCAAACAAATCATCAAGCATTCACGCGAAAACCATCTGCAGTTTGGCGTGATGCTGCTTGACCTGGACCATTTCAAGCACATCAATGACACGCTGGGCCATGTGGCAGGCGACCATTTGTTGCGCGTGCTCTCACGCCGCCTGGCCAGCCTGCTGCCGGCCAGCTCGGTACTGGCGCGCCTGGGTGGTGACGAGTTTGCGATTGCCATTCGCCATATCGCCGATGAGACCGATCTGCTGAACCTGGCTGAAATCGTGCGCCAGCAGATCAACGCCCCCATCACCTATGCCGGCAAACCGATCAATGGCGGCATGAGCATCGGCTGCGCCCTCTTCCCGCGCGATGCCCGCGACACCTCGGGCCTGCTCAAGTGCGCGGACACGGCCTTGAACGACATGAAAGCCACCGGCCGCGGCGGCGTGCGCATGTTCAGCTCCGAGATGCATGCGGCCGCCATGCGTGCCGCCTCGCAGGTCAACCAAGCACGCGAGATTGTGCGCGACCGCCTGGTCATTCCCTACTACCAGCCCAAGGTGAACATCGACAGCGGAAAGATCGTCGGCTTCGAAGCCCTGCTGCGCTGGCAGGCCGAAGACGGCAGCATCCAAAGCCCGTATACGGTGGCCGAGGCTTTCAAAGATTACGAACTGGCCACCCGCATCAGCGACGCCATGCAGACCAAGGTGTTTGCCGATATTGCGCGCTGGCTGGCGCAAGGCCTGACGGTGCGCCCGATCTCGATCAATGCGGCGCCGGTGGAGTTTTTGCGCGACGACTTTGCCGAGCGCATGCTCAGGCGTCTGCAGCATTTCCACATTCCCATGCACCTGGTCGAGCTGGAGATCACCGAATACATCCTCGGCGATCGTGGCTCGGAGCTCGTGGCACGTGCGCTGACCATGCTCAAACAAGCGGGGGTGCGCATTGCGCTGGACGACTTTGGCACCGGCCATTCGTCCTTCACCGATCTGCGCGACTACCCGGTCGATTGCCTGAAGATCGACAAAAGCTTTGTCCAGCGCATGACGCACGAGCGCGCCATCCTGGCCATCGTCAAAGCCATGTGCCAACTGGGCACCGACCTGTCACTGGACATCGTGGCAGAAGGCATAGAAACCCAGGAGCAGCGCGCCGTGCTGATGACGGCCGGCTGCCGCATTGGCCAAGGCTACTTATTTGGCCGCGCCATGCCCGAGCAGACCATAGCCAGCTTGCTCAGCCAGCCCGATCGCTGAGTCTGCCGTCCCAGGCTCACTGACAGCGGGCCTTGAGCGCCTCGAACTCCTGGCGGTTCTGGTTGCGGATGGGCAGCGGCAGCGCAATTGATTCGGCCTGCACTTGCAGCTTTTGCATTTCCTCGGGCGAGGGACAATCAGCCGGCCTTTCTACCTTGGCTTGCGACGCTGGTGCACTGGCGGCCGCGCTGGGCGCTGGCTTGCGTTGCGCGGGCCGCGGCGCACTGCCTTGGGTAGGCGTAATGCCTTTGCTGCTGGGAGTCAGGTCGACCTCTTTGGACGTTTGCTCAGGGGCACATGGCGCATCCTGAAAGCTGACTTTGCCATCCGGCCCCACACATTGGTTGATGGCCCAGGCACCGCCATGGGTCAGCAATGCACACAGCCCCCAAGCCAGTGCCCACTGTCGTTTGCTTGGCATAAGCCCTCCTCGTCACGCATCGATAACGGCATTATGCGCGAGGCCTGCCTCAGTGGCCCCAGCAGTCTTTGCTGCTCGTGCCCGACGCCAAATTGGTATTGCTTTGCTCTCCGTTGTAGCTGAGCCGGAAGGTGCCACAGCGGTCGTTGGCCTGTGCGCCGCCAGCCTTAGGCACGGCCTGCAAGGTATAGCTGGTGGTGCTATTGCCACTGACAAAGCTGATGGTATAGCGCTTGCTCGTATCGCTGCTCCAGGTCAGCGCTTGCGGCAATGCCGTGGGATAGTTACCGTTAGCGGTGGCTGCCCGCTCCAGCCACTGCGCGGCTTGCAGCAGGCCCGCTTGGGCGTCGGACCGGTGGCTGCGGAACACATATTCCTTGTAGGTGGGCAAGGCTATGGCCGTCAAAATAGCCAAGATGGCCACCACGATCATCACCTCGACGAGCGTGAAACCCCGGTTGGTTTGGCGTTTTACTGGCATGGGGAGCGCTCCGTCACTTGGGCTGGCGCCAGGTGGGGCGCAATGATTTTTCTGGGAAATCGGCGTTCAAGGTGTCATCAATCTGAATCTTGGCACTGCCGTCTGCTCCATCGATCTTGAGCATGCTTTGCGGACCGGCGCTCACACTCATGCGCGAGGCGCCCAAGTCGCCAGACAGGCTAAATACACCATCGTTGTTGGTGTCAAAAACCTGGATGCTGGGCCGCTTGCCATCCATGATGTTCAGCAAGGTCAGGTACTGGCGTGCCGCTGTCGGACTGCCCGATTCGCAGCTTTCCACCGTCACGTCAGCGCGCGAGCCACGTGCCGGCACCCGGCTGAACACGGCCAGCATATTGCTGCCGCTGTAAAAGTCCATGGGGTTCAGCAAGCGCTCGCCCAGCTCGGGTAAATCCAGGTACCAGCCCTGGTAGGTGTTCCAGTCCATGGTCCAGCTGGGTTCGCCCGCTGCAGGGGCTGGTGCATCTACCGTCCAGAAATCTCGCTTGTCGGCGGTACGGCTGTAGACCGCCGTGCTGCTGATGCGGTGCTGCACCAAGGGCCCCGGCCCATTGAGCGTGGTGCTGACAGCCCGGGGCAAATCAGCACTGGTTTTAACAACGCTGCTGCATTCCGAATCCGAGGTCGATGCGCACACTTGCACACGGTCTTTGTTGGAACCCACCAATTTGTAGCGGGTGTTGTCGAGCACAGAATAAATGCTCTGCACATTGTTGTCGTCCGGGTCGGTGGTGCTCACATTGCGGCCAGTGCCAAAGGCCACCATCAACCCGCCGACGCTGACAGTTTTTTGGACACCGGCCTCAGTCACCTTCTTGGTGCGCTCGTTGGAACGCACGGTGGGCGCGGCAGTGATGGGCTGAGCCAAGGTCCGCACCGAGGGCGAACCAGTTGTGCCGCCCTTGGCCGTGTACAGCGGCGTACCCGTCGTCGTCAGGTTGCTGGTGCTGGCTGCCTGTGTCCCCCACTGGGCAACACCCCATTGGGCCGAGTTGTCCGAGCTCAGCAGAAACTTCCACATATTGCCTTTGTTGTCGCCCGCGTAGGCCACATCAGGACGGCCATCACCGTTGATATCTACCAGGCGGGGCGCTGACAAACCGTTGTCCGTGATATTGGCACAGCTGCCGCCATTCAGCACATTGCTACTGCAATTGGCTTTGGTGGTGGCGCCGGTGGCCACCAGGCGCAAGGTTTCCTTGGCACCGTCCAGGTATTGGATCAACAACACCGGCCGGCCATTGGCGCTGTTGTAGCCATTGCCCAGCACCACCGCCCAGCGGTTGTTGTTGAGCTGCGTAATCTGTGTGGCTCGCAGCATATTGGTGTCGTCGCGCACCGGTTGCGCAGTGATGTGGCCCATGTCGGCATCGGTTTCGCAAGCTGTTTTCAGCGCTCCCGCCAGTGCTGCGCAATTGGCTTGGCCTTCGCTGGCGTGTAAGCTCTTGTCCATCACCACCACCTGGTTGGCTTTGCTTTCGGCAAAGCCGCTCGCCGGGTCGGTGACGTCCAGCACAAAATACCCCTTGCCACCCGCACCCAGGGTGCCCACCAGCAAGGTGCGCCAGTTGGCAGAGCCCGCCGAGCCCAGGTTCACATCGCCGGTCATCGGCGAGCCATCGACAAAATAGCGGTGGTTGTTGTCGTAGCCAAGGTCGCTCAAGCGGCTCAGGTTGGGGATGACGCCGCGCGGAACATAGGCGAATTTTTCGCTGCCATCGTCTGCGGCAAAGCCATGCAGCATGCCGTCGTTACCGCCCACATACAACATGGGCATGCGGTTGCTCTGGGCGCTGACAAAGCTCAAATAGCTGTTTTCAGCGTAGTTGCTGGAAGGCTTGCCCACATACCAGATCTCGGAATTGACAATGTCTCCCTGAACTGAGACGCGATTGCGCAAAGTGCCGCCATTGCTCTGCTCTTTGCTGCGGTCGCCCCGGATATAGCTGAGCCGCTCCTGCCCCTTGGCCACGGCCTCCACACTTCCCGTCGTATTGGTTTGCAAGGCAGCTTTTTGCGCGGTGCTCAGATTGATTTCGTCGGCGGCCCAGCGGAAAGGCACTCCGCGTTTGACGGTATCGCCCCAGGTCAGAATTGCCCGCGAGTTGGAGCCTCGCGCATCCAACAATGTCGACGTTCCCCGCCCATTCCAGACCGCGTTCTGCTGGCCATTGCTACTCACCTGGTAAGCTTTGACCGAGCCCAGCCAGCCGTCTTTGGGCTCGTAGCTGGCGGTAAAAACCCCCACTGCATTTTGCGTGGAATTGGCACCGCTGACCGCGCCAGTGCTGAGGCTGGGCTCGGTCTGGGTGTTGATCTGGCCAATGATGTCGCGGAAGGCTTTTTCCAGATCCTGCCCGGTCATCACCGAATAAAAGCGCCCGCGGCCGTTGAGCGCTGCGTGCCACAGATCCAGGGCACGGACTTTCTCATTGTTCATCACAGGCCAGGTTTTATGGCCCGTCACCAGATCCTGGAAACTGCCGTCATAGCCAAATGGCACTTTTTCTGTGGGCGCGATGATGCTGGGTGCAGAGGGCCAGGTCGTTGCATCGTTGCTGATACCGATGGTGTAGGTCACCATGTGCGGCCAGGTGGCCGGGTTGTATTTGGGGTTCCAGTAGCGCTGCAAAATTGCGTCTCGATTCACGCTGTCTTTGCCAAAATTCTCGCTGGCTGGCGCCCCGACGTATGCGGCATCTGGCTGCATTTCCCCCGTCAGCCCGGACGACTGCAAACGGGTAGACCAGCTGTAAAAAGCCCAATCCGCCAAGGTATCAGCGTAGCTATCGCTGTAGAGCCGGTTCCTGGCCTGGTCTGCTGCATTGGTGCTGCCGTACGCCGTGCCGTCCGGCAAAACAAAGTTCACCTTGTTGTTATCGCGCGATCCACCAGATACGGCACCGTTCCAGCGCCCGTCGGTAAACACAATGTGGTAGTTGCGCCGACATGCCAGATAGGGCGTGCTCTGTTTGCCCGGAATCGAAGCCCAAGGACTGTTGACGCTGAGCGAGCGGCGCATGTACTCATCGGCTTGCTTGAGCATCAGGTGCGTGGGAGTACCACCGTTTGGCCGGATATTTTTGACGAACTTCAAAAAATTGGCGCGGTGTGTACTGTCCAGCGGACGCATGGAATTCTCTTGCATGCTCGCACTGTTGACATTCTTGGCGCCCGCCGAGCCCGCATTGTTGTGCATGGCCTGCCAAGCCAAGCGGATCTTGTTGTCGGGCAACAGCGTGGTATCACTGAACACCTGGTCAAGCGCATATTTGAGAATGTTTACCCGTGCTGCCCGGTTGTTCCACACACCGTTTGCTCCGGGTTCGGTGATATTTTGCTGACCTTGGCTGGTGTTCGTGATCTGGAAGTTCATGCTGCCCGAATCGTCGATCGAGACAATCACATTGGGCGCCACATAGGGCACCACCGTCCCCGGCGGAGCAGTGGCCAGATCCAGCGACCATGCGGCTCGTGGCACCAGTGCAGCGCAGGCGGCCAGGGCTATCCAGGTTTTGCGGTAGCCAAGTGGCAAAGTGGTGGGCATGGTGGTTTCCTCTCTACTCTATGCTTAGGGTTTTGAGCCAACGCTCTGCACAGTGCTCAGGCAACGGGCCTGATGCAACTGCGCGCTGGCATGCTCAGAGACCTTGGCTCAGTCTTTTTCCATGGGACGGGCATAGCTCTCTTCCAGCACCACCAACGTGCCCGGCTTGCGCCCATAGGCGATGGCGGTGATACGGAACACCGCATGCGGCGCCAAGCCTGTCAGCTCCAGTTGATTGCTGGCCGCATTGGTGATCAGGCCCGCTTTGCTATCCACATAGGGCAGAACTTCAACCCAGTACCAGCCCCCTGTCGTAGCTGCACTGCGGTCTTGCAAAATGGGGTTGGCGGGCGAACTGGTATCACCGATTTGTGCGCCGGTGTACTGGCCGTAACGTGCGCCAATGCCATTGGCTGCCAATTCGCTCAAGCGCTTTTCGCCCGTTTGCATGCTGCTGGGCACGGTGGCTGTGGTGTTCCAGAAATCCTGACGCCCGACACGCTTGGCACACAGGCCATCCACGCAACGCGCAGGTTTGCTGCTGAGCATGGCCAAAAATGCCGGCAGATCTGCGGTTTCAACCGGGATCTTGGTGGTGGTACCACGGCGGCATACATCGTTGCTTGCGCCGCTGGGCAGCGCCAGCGCGCAGGCTTTGCCGTCAGCCCGCTTGCCACGAATATCCATTTCCGCATCCAGTACCAAGGCCTGAGCTGCCTCGTAGGCACGCTGGTAATCCACGTCGTTGCCCACGACCAATTCGCTGTACATGGCGGTGCGCGAAGCCCACAAGGCCAGCAACATGGACAGCAGCACAAACACCACCACCACGATCAAGGTGATGCCTTTTTGCCGCGCCGAGCGACACGAACCCATGACAAGGTGCGACTTCTGGCTCATAGCACCCCCTGGCTGCGCAATTGGTAGGTATTGCGAAACACCATGTGCATGCGCTTGGTGCGCGGCGCGGGCAAGGAGGTCATGTTGATCTCGCTGCCATCACAATCCAGGTAGGTACTGCTGCCTACACCGGTTGCTGGCGTTGTAGGCATGTCTATCACTTCATTGCCATACAGCACCAGACAAACCTCCACCCCGGTGATGCGGGACCAATCAGCCTGGGCCGCACTAGCATCAACGTACTGAATCTTGGGGCTGCCGGTGTTTTGCCCGCTGACTTGCAGATAGCGCAGCTGAAAATTGGCCACGTTCCCGGCGATAGGTTGCGTGGTGGCGTTGCCGGTGCAGCGCAAATCGCTGCCGCTGGTGGCAAATACATTGACAAATTTTTGGTCGCTGGCGGAAACAGCAGGCCCCCCCAAACAGTTGCGGGCCAATGTCTGCGCCGTGCTATGGGTAAACACCGCTTCCTTGAAGCGACGGTAGCCCACGGTCAACTGGCTATCGGTGCCAGACAAGCTGTCGGTTTTCGGCGTATAGCTGTTTCCCCCGCCGTCAGCTGCGGCTGTGGTTTCAAATGCTACTGGCGTGGTGGCTACGCTCTGGCTGCTGGAGGCGCCCGGCTGCTGCAAATTGAGGTACAGGCTGCCAGCGGGGCGCACCTGCTGGCCGATGACACGGAAGATATAGCTCGCCTGCTGCTGCAGCAAGCTGACATCGCTGACCGTGCCGGACAAACTGCGCGACGCGATCAGGCCCACCATGGCCACCGCGATCACCACCAGACCGATGGCCATGCCCACCATCAGCTCCAACAAGCTGATGCCGCGCTGGCGCATGCCCATCCGTAACGCGATCACGGGGGGAGAACTGCTTGTTCGGGTGTTTATCTTCATCTCAACTCCCGGGGCAGTAATACTGCGGGCCACCTGTGCCCAAATAAGTGGCGCAGCGTGCACGCACCGGCAGGTATTGCAAGTGGCAGGTGTATTGCGGACCACTGGCACTGCTGTTGCACTGGACTGCTGAGCCACTGAGGTTTGTGACTGTGCGTGCACCCGCGCTGTTCACATCAATTTGCTTGGTCAGATCGATTTCTTCCTTGTACTGTGCCGAATCAGAGGCATCGGCAATATGGCGCTCGTTTTCGCGCCAGCGAATCATCACGCCCAGTTGCCGCCGGTTGGCTGCGACCGTTTCGCCCGGGGCCACAAACACGTTCACATCCCCGCCGGGCAAGCTGCTCTCCACCAACCGTTTCCACTCCCGAATGTCGTACTTGGCCAACTCTGCTGCCGTGCAAGTGCTGCTGTGGCACAGCTTGCTGGCCCGAGGCGTGCGCGGCGGGTTACCGACTGCCGTTCCCCAGCCAATGACGTAGTCATCCATGTTGTCCTGCGCATTGGGGTTGACTGTCATGCGCTCGCTCAGATCGTCGATCAGGCGGATGGCTTGGGTACGCCGCACACTGTTTTGCGTATCGTTCAGGGTGCGCAATTGCACACCCACAATCCCCAACAAGCCGGCAGCCGCTATCACAATGGCGATCAATGACTCCAGCAAAGTGATTCCGCGTTGCGCAGCACTGGAAGAGAACAAAAACTTCATGGTTTCTCTGCTCCGCACTCAAGAACAAGAGGCGCTGTCGGTGGAACGCAATCGCCCGCCCGAGCTCATGCACAATCCACGGTTCGATGCATCGCTGCTACTGGTACCCTCGGTGAAAGCACTGAATCCGAACGAGGCGTTGGGCATGCCCCAGCGGTCAAAAATAATGGCGCCGCTCGCAGCGCTTCTCTGCACTTCGGTTTTGCTGGCAATGGCAAACTGGCGCAGAACCGGATCGTTGTTGCCGCAGGCGTTATCGCTATTGGTATCGACACAAACCAGCCAACCACAGCCCCATTGGTTGGTAGCCGATGCCAAACTGCAGACGCCATCGGTATTGGGCAACTTTTGCAGCACCACAGCACCACCGCGCTTGATAGCCTCCGAGCGCGCAAAGTAGATGGCCGCTTGCAATGCCTCGACCGACTGCCGCACACGCCAACGCCCGATCATTCCGCTGAAGTTGGGTGCCGCCACCGCCGCCAATATGGCAACGATGGCAACAACGACCATCAGCTCCACGGCGGTAAAGCCACGGGCTGAATTTCTGATAAATCTAGGTATGCTGTTTTGGTGCTGCATATGCGCCTTAACAAACAGCGGTGCTCCATGCATCGGTTACGTACGCCGGGCAGCGAAAAAGGAATTCACTCATGGAAAAAAACGAGAGAACAAAAGCCGCGCTATAAAAAGAAAAATTCAACAGCAAGCACTCACACTGCTTATTGCTTGATTAGATTTTTGATATTCGACTAGCATTGAATTCGCCAACTTGATCGACATCAATTGACAAGAGCTAATGAAGTAACAATTCAATAGATATCGTCACTAATAGTTAGTTTTTCGTAAATGCATCCACCCCAGACGCAAAAAAACGGGCCGAAGCCCGTTTTCCAAGTCCATGGCAGCCTCGCTGCCGCGCCCCCTTGCGCCTTACTCCACCAAAGCATCCAGCCCGCTGTACACCCACCAAGCCAAGGTGAGCATCATCACGCCGGTCAAGCCATCCAAAATGCGCCAGGCCATAGGGTTGGCAAACAGCTTTTGCATACGCTTGCCGGCGCTGGCCAGGGTGACAAACCAAGCCAGGCTAGCGCAGGCGGCGCCCAGCACAAAAATCCACTTCAGCATGCCGTCCTGGCGCGCGCCGATGGAGCCCACCAGCACCACCGTGTCCAAATACACATGCGGGTTGAACAAGGTGATAACAACCAAGGCACCCAGCACGCTCCACAGGCTGCGCCGTGCGGCTGCAGATTTGGCAGTGCCACCCTCGCCCGTAGCCAGCGCAGCATCAGGCGCAGTCAGCATGCGCCACAGCGCCATCAAGCCATAGGCCAGCAAAAAGATCGCGCCGCCCAAAGTCAGGTAGTACGCCAGTGTGGGCGAATTGCCCAGCACTTGCGCCATGCCGGCCACGCCAATGGCAACCAGCATGGCGTCGCTGAAAACACACCAGGCCACGCAGGCGCGCACATGCTGGCCGTTCACGGCCTGGCGCAGCACATACAGGTTTTGCGCGCCGATAGATACGATGAGTGACAGGCAGACGGTAAAGCCGGCCAGCCAGGTTGAAGTCATATTGCTAGTCCACATGGAGGTGGATTGTGCGTTGCGGCATAAATTAAGTAAAATTAATTTATCTACATCATATTAAGCAATACTAAATGCTGGACTACCTGGGACTCGCGGCTTTGGCCGCCGTGGTGCGCGAAGGCAGTTTTGAGCGCGCTGCCAAAAAGCTGCATGTCACGCCGTCAGCCGTGTCGCAGCGTGTCAAACAGCTCGAAGAGCGCAGCGGCCAGGTGCTGGTGCAGCGCGGCAACCCTTGCACCGGCACCGAAGCGGGTCGGCGCCTGTGCCTGCACCTGGAGCAGGTGGCTTTGCTGGAGAACGAGCTGCGGCGCAGCAACCCCGATCTGCTACCCGAGGCGCCGGTGGCGCCCACCATCAAGCTGGCGGTGAATGCCGATTCGCTGTCCACCTGGTTCATGGATGCGATGGCGGCTTTCACCGCAGGCGGCAACGAGCTGCTGGATTTGCGCATTGACGACCAGGACCACACCGCCCAGGCCTTGCGCGAAGGCGCGGTGATTGGCGCAGTCACCGCCACCAGCACCAATATCCCCGGCTGCAACAGCTGGCCCTTGGGCACCATGCGCTATGTGGCGGCGGCCAGCCCGGGTTTTGTGGCGCGCTATTTGGCCAATGGCGTCAGCGCAGCCGCCTTGGCAAAAGCGCCGATCATGACTTTCGATCGCAAGGACCGCTTACAAGACCAGTGGATGCAGGCCAACGGCCTCGCCTCGCGGCAAAGCGGGCCACGGCATTTTCTGCCGTCCAACTACGGCTATGTGCGCGCTTGCGAGATCGGCATGGGCTGGGGCATGCACCCTACCGTGCTGATTGCCGAGCAATTGCAAAGCGGCCGCCTCGTACCCTTGATCGCCAACACGCCGTTGGATGTGCCGCTGTACTGGGCGCTGCCGCGCAGCGCGCAAAGCAGCCTGGAACGCCTGACCCGGTGCGTGATGAACGCCGCCCGCGACTGGCTCAGCCCCGAAGCCTGAAGCGCCAACCATCCAGCAACCCAACGGTGCTGCCTTGCAACAAATCACTGGTTGCCCCACCGCGCAGCACCTATGATTGCCCGCAACCATGTTGATGAAACGACCGACACAACTTTCTGCTGCTGCACGCCACCTGCAACGGGGCGGCATTCTCCCGCTGGCCCTGGTGCTGGCAGCGCTGCTGGGCTTGGGCGCTGGTGCGGGCCTGATGGTGCAACCCGGCGTAGAGGCACAGCCCGCGCCGCTGGTCTTGCTGGAAGCGCCTCAACTGCGCGCATCGCCCGAGCGCCTGCAAGCCCATGTGCGCGCACTGAGCGAAGACATTCCGGGCCGCAGTTTCGACCAGCCCGCGCAGCTGCAAAAAGCGGCCGACTATATTTATGAGCAGTTCCAAGCGCTGGGCGTGCAACCCCAACGCCAGCCCGTTTTGTTTGACGGCAAACCGCTGTTCCAGAACATCGTGCTGCGCATCGGCCCCACGGCTGGCCAGCCCGGCGGCGATGCCCCGCTGCTGGTGATTGGTGCGCACTTCGACACCATCCGCACCAATGGCGTCAGCCCAGGCGGCAAGCCCGATGCCAACAGCCACACGCCCGGCGCCGACGACAACGCCAGCGGCGTGGCCGGCCTGCTGGAGCTGGCGCGTTTGCTGACGGAGCTGCCGCCCAAGCAACCGATTGAGCTGGTGGCCTATACGCTAGAAGAGCCGCCGCAGTTCCGCACGCCGCTGATGGGCAGCTTTGTCCATGCCTCGCAATTGGCGCAGCAAGGCGTGCCACTGCGGTTGATGCTCTCGCTGGAGATGATTGGGTATTTTGACGACAAGCCCGGCAGCCAGCACTACCCGGTGCCCGGCATGACGGCCGTCTACCCGGACACGGGCAACTTTCTGGCTCTGATCGGCCAGATGCGCCACTTTGGCAGCATGCGCGACACCAAGGCGCAAATGCTGGGCGCGGCCGATCTGAACCCGGTGGGCCGGCCGGCACTGCCGATTTACACCTTCAACGCGCCCACGGCTTTGCGCGGCATTGACTACTCCGACCACCAGAACTACTGGTGGTTTGGCTTCCCGGCCATCATGGTGACGGACACCTCCTTCATGCGCAACCCGCACTACCACCGCAGCACCGACACCTGGGACAAGCTCGATTACCAGCGCATGGCGCAGGTGGTGAACGCCGTGCTCACCGTAGCCCATGCAGCACCCGCCAGCGCTGCCAGCGGGGTAGTGGCCGAGCACCACAACAAACCAGAGTGACTGGCACACAGTCCCAATACCTTTTCAATCCAAGCGCCCACAGCGAGCGGCGCAACCTCCGGAG
Organism: Comamonas trifloxystrobinivorans; assembly: GCF_043359985.1. Classification (NCBI taxonomy): domain Bacteria; kingdom Pseudomonadati; phylum Pseudomonadota; class Betaproteobacteria; order Burkholderiales; family Comamonadaceae; genus Comamonas; species Comamonas trifloxystrobinivorans. The sequence goes on along the minus strand of NZ_JBHZGV010000009.1, from coordinate 200,322 downwards.
CCTTGCATGATTGAGGTACAGAACCTGATCGTTGACTACCCCGGCCACCGCGCCCTGCACGGTATCAGCCTGCACATTGAGGCAGGCACCGTCACCGCCCTGGTAGGGCCCAATGGGGCGGGAAAATCCACACTGCTGCGCTGCATGACGGGGCTGGAATCACCGCTGACCGGCAGCGTGCATGTGGCTGGCGTGGATGTGCAGGAAGATCCGCGCCGCGCCCACCAGCATATGGGCTATCTGTCTGATTTTTTTGGTCTGTACGAAACCCTCACCGTGGCCCAATGCCTGCAATACGCGGCCGAAAGCCAAGGCCTGAGCCGCCAGGCCGCCAGCCAGCGCGTGCACGCCGTGGCCGAGCAGCTGGCGCTCAGCAACAAACTGGGCAACGCCACCCGCAACCTCTCGCGCGGCCAGCGCCAGCGCGTGGCCATTGGCCAGGCCATCATCCACCAACCGCAGGTGTTGTTGCTGGACGAGCCTGCCAGCGGGCTCGACCCCGAGGCGCGCAGCAGCCTCTCCGCCCTTTTCCGCCAGCTGCACGCGCAAGGCATGACCTTGGTCGTCTCCAGCCACATTCTGAGCGAGCTGGATGAGTACTGCACCCACATTCTCTCGATCCGCGAAGGCCGCATCAGCAGCCATGAAGCCCTGAACGCCGCACCCCACGCCACGGGCACCGGCGCACAAGCGGGCGAGTTGGTGATGCAGATCGAGCTGGCGGCGCCGCTGGCCGATGCTGCTACAGCCCTGGCGGGCTACCGCCTGGTGGACATGCGCGCCCACGGCAGCGCCAGCCATGCGCTGTGGGTAGCGCTGCCGGCCAACAACGCGGCAGCACGCGTGCAACTGCTGCAGCAACTGGTAGCCCACGGCGCACCCGTGTTGAGCTACCAGGAGGCGCGTACCAGCTTGCAAGAACGCTACCAACAAAGCTTGCAAGCCGTGCCGCAGGCGCCGGCAATGCCCGTCGATATTTTTGCCAAGGAGCAGGCATGAACCCCGAATTCCGCCGCCAGCTCACGCTGGAGCTGACCCCTTCGCGTCTGGTGCTGATGCCCTCCATTCTGGTGCTGCTGGGCGCCTGCGCCTATCTGCTGGAAACCCATGTGCCGCTGAAAAACCTGCACGATGGCGCGCTGCTCATCATGGGTTTGCTGGGCGCTGGCGTAGGCGCGTTTACGGCGCTGGGCAGCATCAACGACGAAATCAACGAACGCACCTGGGACCAGCAACGCATGAGTGCGCTCGGCCCCTGGCCCATGGCCTGGGGCAAGCTGCTCGGCGGCCCCAGCTATGCCTGGTACGGCGTGCTGCTGTGCGCCGTGGTGGCGCTGGTCAGCAGCTTTTTGCTCGGGCATGCCGGCCGCAGCAGCAAGCTGGTGGTGCTGGGTTTGCTGGGCATTGCCACCCTGCACTGCGGCCTGATGGCCAGCCGCCTGTTCGGCATGAATCCCAGCAAACCCAGCAGCACGCGCAGCACTTGGGGTCTGGTGATTCTGTTGCTGTTTTTGGTGCAGATGCTGAGCGGCGTCTTCTTTGGCTTGGAAGGCATGTTCCAGCCCCAGCAGCAGATGCGCTGGTGGGGTTGGGGCTTGCCGCCCACGCCGCTGATGCTGGTGTTTGCCGTGCTTTTTTTGCTGCTGGGTCTGCTGGCGCTGTGGCGCGCCATGGCCATGCAGTTGTCGGTGCCCACCACGCCCTGGGCCTGGGTTTTGGGCAATGCAGCCCTGTGCATTTTGCTGGCCGGGCTGCTGCCAGACGCCACCGCCCGCGTGCTGGCGATTCTGTTTTTGTTGATGCTGGCCACTTGCTACGCCGCCGTCATCGAAAACCAGGTAGCCCAACGCTGGCGCACCGTGCTTTACAGCGTGCGCCACGGCCAGTGGCGGCGCTTCTGGCAAAACCTGCCGCTGTGGCCCATCAGCTGGTGCATGGCTTTTGTGGTGTTGCTGCCCGCCTACATTCTGTGGAACGCCGACCCGCTGGCCGCGCGCGACCAGCTCGGCCCCTTCATGCTGATGGTGCTGCTGCACGTGCTGCGCGACTGCGGCGTCTACCTGTTCTTCGCACTGCGCAACAACGCCCGCTCACCGCTGGGCATGACCGTGCTCGTGCTGTTTGTGCTGGGCGCCATCCTGCCCGCCATGTTCTGGTCAGCCGGCCTGGCCCCGCTGTTTGAGCCGCTGTTCGGCATCTTCAGCGGCAAGCTGTATGCCAGCATGCGCAACGTACCTGCCCTGGGCTGGCTCGCCTGGGTCGGCATGCTGCTGCAACTGGCGGCGCTGGCTGCTGCGCTGGTATGGCGCTTTCGGCAACTCATGCCCAGCAACGATTCGCGCAGCTGGCCTTGAGGCCGGGCTGCCGGGCGGGAAAACGCGGTAGCGGCAAAGTGCCAACCCCGCCCCATATCGGCTACCATAGCGGCCATTGAGACATATCTCGGCACACATGCCGATCTGGTCGGGAGAGACTGCTGGTGCTTGCCACCTGCGGCGCCGAAGGAGCAACTGCCCCGGAAACTCTCAGGCAAAAGGACCGGCCAGGTCACCACACTCTGAAGAGTCAGCGGGTTCGTCATCTGCTGCACCGAAGGAGCAAGCGCCAGCCATCGCGGCCAGCGTGAATCTCTCAGGTTCCGAACAGAGGGGGCGGGCGGTATCGACCGCGCTCGCCGCTCTCCACCTCTGACGTTCGGAGCCTGACAGATATGAAATCCATAGCCATCATTGGCGGCGGTATCACCGGTGTGACCTCCGCCTACGCCCTTGCCCGCCGCGGCTTTGCCGTGACCTTGTTCGAGAAACACCGCTACCCGGCGATGGAAACCTCGTTCGCCAACGGCGGCCAACTCTCCGCCTCCAACGCCGAAGTCTGGACGCACAGCTCCACCATCTTCAAAGGCCTCAAGTGGATGCTCAAGGCCGATGCGCCGCTGCTCGTGAACCCCAAACCGGGCTGGCACAAACTCTCTTGGTTTTCCGAGTTCATCGCCAACATGGCGCATTACCGCGACAACACCGTCAGCACTGCGCGCATGGCAGTCGCCGCACGCGAACACATGTTTGCCTGGGCAAAAGCCGAGAACATCGATTTCAATCTGGAGCAGCGCGGCATCTTGCACATCTACCGCAACAAGCAAGGCTTTGAGCACGCGGCCGAAGTGAGCAAGCTGCTGGCCGCTGGCGGCCTGGAGCGCCGGGCGGTCACGCCGGCAGAAATGAAGCAGATCGAGCCCACCTTGGCGGGCGATTACTACGGCGGCTTTTTCACCGAGAGCGATTCCACCGGCGACATCCACAAGTTCACCGTCGGCCTGGCAGCTGCCGCCGAGCGCCTGGGCATGCGCTGCATGCTGGGCTGCGATGTGCAGCGCGTGCGCAGCGACGGCCAGCGCGCAACGCTGGAAGTGGTAAACGCCGAGGGCAGCGAAACGCTGAGCTTTGACGCCGTACTGGTGTGCGCCGGCGTAGCCAGCCGCGGCGTTGCTGCGCAACTGGGCGATCGCGTCAACATTTACCCAGTCAAGGGCTATTCCATCACCGTCAACCTGCTCGACGAGGCTAGCCAACAAGCCGCGCCCATGGTGAGTTTGCTCGACGACGAAACCAAGCTGGTCACCAGCCGCCTGGGCACCGACCGCTTCCGCGTGGCGGGCACGGCCGAGTTCAATGGCAGCAACAAAGACATCCGCGCCGACCGCATTCAGCCGCTGGTGAACTGGGTGAACCAGTGCTTCCCTGGCGTCAACACGCGCCAGGTGGTGCCCTGGGCCGGCCTGCGCCCGATGATGCCCGACATGATGCCGCGCGTAGGCCGTGGCGAGCTGCCCAACGTGTTCTACAACACCGGCCACGGTCACTTGGGCTGGACCTTGTCCGCCGGCACCGCCGATATGGTGGCCGCCTTGATGCAGGCCGCTTTGCAACCAAAGAAGGCGCTGTCAGCAGAAGCTGTTCTGGCCTGAAGCCTTACTCCTGAAGCCTTGCCGTCGCCGTGCTGCAGAAAAGCGCACGGCCTTACTGCTTGGGTGCCGGGCTTCAGTGGAACAACCAGGCGCCAATCCAAGGCGCGGCAATCACGTTCAGCGTGCCGGCAATCATCATCACCAGCGAGGCGGCCACGCCTTGCTGCGGGCCGGCCATATTGGCTTTGGCCACGCCCGATCCGTGGGCCGAGCCACCCAGCATGGCACCCAAGGCAACGCGGCTGTGCAAGCGTGGCAGCAGGCGCAAAACCGTGCCGCCCACGATCATGCCGGTCACGCCGGTCAGCAGCACAAACAGCACGGCCAGATCCATCGAGCCGCCCAAGGCGCGCTCAGCCTCCACAGCCAAAGGCGTAGTGATGGAGCGCACGGCCAGGCCTTTTTGCAGCGCTGGCGACAAGCCCAGCCAACGGGCAAACCAGACCGAGGTCATGATCGACACCGCACTGGCCACAAACACGCCGGTAAAAATGGAGAGCCAGTGTTTGCGCACCATCTCGCGGTACTCGAACAAGGGCAGCGCAAAAGCCACGGTGGTAGGGCCCAGCAACCACACCAGCCAATGCGTATGGGTGCTGTAGTCGTCGTAACCGATGCCCAGCAACAGCATTACTGCAATCAGCACCAGCGGCGTGCTGATGATGGGCATCAGCAATGTGTGCGGATGGCTTTTGTAAACGCGCTTGTTGGCGTAATAGCAAGCCAGGGTCAGCACCATCGACAGCAGTGCCGCGCTGGTATGGCCCAGCGGCAAGAGAGAAAAACCGCTCATCACAGCACCTCCTTGGCGTTGTTCAGAGCACGTTGTTCCGTGCGTTTGCGCTGCGCCAAGCGCAGCTCCAGGCGATAAACCGCATCCACCACCACGGCGGTAGCAGCCATCACGCAAACGGTGCTGAGCACAATCACCAGCAAAATGCGCAAGCCCTGGTTGCGCACCAGGTCGCCATAGTTCACCACCACCAGCAAGCCGGGGATGAAGAACAGCAACATGTCGGACAGCAGCCAGCGCGTGCCGCTGGCGAACCAGCGCGTCTTGATGATGCGGCTGAACAGGCCCACGGCCAGCACGGCAAAGCCGATCAGGCCGGCAGGCATCTTCCAGCCCATGTGGCTGCGCAAAGCTTCGGCAGCCAGCCAGATGGCGCAGAGCAACAGCACTTGCAAAGCTGTGGCGGTAATGCGCTGCAGGCTTTCGCCAGCGGGGCTGGTTTCGGATTTTTCAGCAGGGGCAACAGCTGCAGCGGGTGCATGGGCCGCTGCGCGAGATTCGGTTTTCATCGTTATAGGGCTTGCTCTGCCTTCTTAGGGCACAAGCCGGGGCGCAGTGCCAGGCCGACCGGCCGGGCTTGCTGCACCGCACAAAACCGAATTGTAGAAAGCCATGAATCATTCGTAAAATGACTTATTTTTATAAATTCAATTCCAAATAGGAATTCACCATGGACATTCGCGCCCTGCGCTACTTTGTCGAAGTGGTGCGCAGCAACAGCTTTACCCGTGCGGCCGAAAAGCTCTACGTCACGCAGCCCACCATCAGCAAGATGGTCAAAAGCCTGGAAGACGAGCTCGGCGGCCCGCTGCTGTTGCGCGAAGGCCGCAGCGTGCGCCTGACCGACGCCGGCCGCGTGGTCTTTGAGCGCGGCCAGCAACTGCTGCAAGACGCCGAGCGCCTGCGCCTGGAGGTGGCCGAGGTCGACGGCATCGCCCGTGGCGATCTGGCCGTGGGCATCTCACCCACCACCGGCCACTACATGGCGCCCATCATTGCGCAATACCGCCAGCGCTATCCGGGCGTGCATCTGCATCTGCGCGAGCTGGGCGCCCGCGCTCTGGAGCAAGCCGTGGCCGATGGCGAGATTGATCTGGCCATGGGCCTGCTCAGCGCTGGCAGCAACACCTGCCACCCGCTCACCAGCCTGTGCATCAAAACCCATACCACGCTGGCCGTCTTCCCCAAAGCGCGTGCGCCGCAGGGCGTGAGCAGCGTGCGCTGGCGCGATCTGGCCGCCCTGCCCTTTGTGCTGTATGAGAGCGATTTTGCGCTCTACGAAGGCGTGCGCGCCTGCTGCGAGCAAGCCGGTTTCGAGCCGCAGATTGCGCTGCAAAGCCGTTATTGGGACTTTATTGGCGACCTGGTGGCCGCCGACGTGGGCATTGCCATCATGTTTGAGCATGTGGCCGCCCGCTACGACCCGGCCCTGGTCACCTGTCTGCCGGTGGTGCAGCCCAGCCTGAGCCACGATTTTGGCCTGAGCTGGCGCGCCGATCTGCTCTCGCGCGCCGGGCGCGCCTGGGTCGATCTGTGCACCGCCCAATACCCAGAAACCGCGCCTGCGCCCAAACCCAAAAAGCCACGGGCCTAGCAGCGCTGCCGAACACCTGGGCTGGCTTCAACCAGCGCGCACAGCGGCTGTGAGCGGGCTGGTTTTAGGCGCAGTGCCAGCAGATGGCGCCGGCTCACCAGCAACCGCTGCAGGCATCGGAGCTGGCTGGCGCAGCGGGTGGAAGTTGAGCAGCTGCGTCGCCATCATCGTCTCCACCATAAAGCAGCACAGCGCCGCCACAAAGCTGACCACGCCCAGGCCAAAACTGCTCATGGCCGCCAGCGACCAGCTGCTGGCATCGATCTCGGCCTTGGCCGTCTGGCCGATGAAAAGCAGGATGATGGTCAGCGCAATCAGCGCGCCGCAGCCTGTCAGCAGCCCGATACAGACATTGGCCAGCCGCCCGCGCCGGCGCAAAAAGCCCAGCTCCAGCATCGAGCGCTGAATGTACTCCGGGTCTTTCGAGGCGCTCATGCGGTCTTCCAGCACGCGGCCGCGGTCGATGATGCGCGCCAGCCGCCCGGCCACCGCGCCAATCATGCCGGCCACGCCGGTCAAAAAGAAAACGGGAGCCACAGCCAGTTGGATGCTGTGGGTGATGTTGCTGACGTCGATGGCCATGGTGTGCTTGCTTTCCTGTTGCAGCGCTGCATTTCCGGTATAGCCGCTGCTGATGACAGGAGCATTGCAAGTTCCAGGCCAGGACAAAATGCACCAAATCGGTGCAACAGAACAATCCAATGAAATGGCTGCAGCGCGACGCCTGCGCCGGGCGCTGATCCAAAATGCGGGCCGCTGGCTGGATCGGCGCATGCATGGGGTATCGCAGCAGATTTACAACGACTGACTGGCAGATCGAGGGCAAGCTCGTTAAGATCCAACGCTCACACCCTTCTTGAAGCTGCTGCTCGAAGGTACCTGGCTTCCCGCTTTGAGCGGAAGGCCGCATTTGCGTACCTCCAGCATTTCAGCATCATGTCCACTGTTTCCGGGAAACTTTCCCGACTGCAAAAAGCCCTCGCCCGCGAAGGCATCCAGGTTTCATACCAAGACCATATCTACCAAATCCATAACGAGCAGGCCGCTGCCAGCATTTTGCTGCCCGACAGCCTGCCGCTGGAGCACAAGGCTGTGCGCCAGTTATTGGACTTTGCCTCGGTCGCTGACCCCGGCGGCCACGGCATGGTCTGCAAGGCCTGCGCCACGCCCGACTTTCACCCCGGCTCGATTGCGCCGGTGGGTTCGGTGGTGGCGACATCGCCAGATTTTGTGATTCCCGCCGCCATTGGCACTGACATCAACTGCGGCATACGCTTGATGACCACGGGCCTGAACCAAGCGCAGGCGGAACTGCACAAAAACACCATCGTCGCTCGCCTCACCCAGGCCATCCTCAAAAATGGCCGCGACGTACCAGTGCGCACCGCCGGTTTCAAAGCGCTGTTTGACGAAGGGCCTTCGGCCTTTATCGACGAGCTGCCTGATCTGGGCCTGTGGCAGGGCGTGGACCGCGATCGTCTGCAAGACGAACTGGCCGCCTGCGTAGGGCTGCAAGGCTTTGCGGGACAGAGCCGCTATGCGCCTGAGGCATTGTTGCAGGCACGCGAAATGGTGCGTCCGCCCTCCGCTGCCGATCTGGGCAGTGGCAACCACTTTCTGGAGTTCTGTGCGGTCGACGAAGTCTACGACCGCCATGCAGCCTATGCGGCGGGGCTCAAGAAAGGCGATGTCACCGTGATGATCCACACCGGCTCGCGCGACGTTGGCTTTTACGTAGGCCGTCGCTGGATGGACCTGGCCAAGCAGCAATGGCCACAAGGACTCAAGCACCCGCAGCATGGCCTGTATGGCTTGAGCGGCGCGCTGGCGCAGGACTATCTGCAGGCCATGGGCGTGGCCGCACGTTACGCCTGGTTCAACCGCATGGCGCTGGCCGAGCTGGTGCGCCAGCAGCTCGCTGGCCTGGCACCGCCCGATGCATCGCAACTGGTTGTGGACGTGCCCCATAACGTGGTGATGAGCGAAGGCGAGTTCCACGTGCACCGCAAAGGCTCGACGCCTGCACATGATGGCCAGTGGGCGCTGATTCCCGGCTCCATGGGCGATTACTCGTTTCTGGTCCAAGGGCTGGGGAACGAAGACTGGTTGCAATCGTGCAGCCACGGCGCAGGCCGCCAAGTACGCCGGCAGGACACGCGGCGCATGAAGCAGCCGCTGGTGGAGTCCGTCTGGGAGTGCATCACGCTGCGCGAAGAGCGCCTGATCGAAGAAGCCCCCAGCGCCTACAAGCCAGTGGGGCCGGTACTGCGAGCACAGGAGCAAGCGGGCTTGATTCGTGCCAGCGTGCGGCTCAAACCCTGGCTCACCTTCAAGGCCTGAAGCTGATCGGGTGCCTGGTCCGGCAACGCGGCGGGAGCACCACCTGCAGAGGGCTTCGCAGCCCTCTAGCGCAGCACAAACGGATTGGCCTGTTCCAAGCCGTAGTCGATCCAGATGGCCTTGGTTTCCAGGTATTCGTGGATGGCTTGCTGGCCACTTTCGCGGCCCATGCCCGAGGCTTTGAAGCCGCCAAACGGCGACAGGTAGCTGACGGTGCGGTAGCAGTTGGTCCAGATCATGCCGGCGCGCAAGTGCTTGGCGGCGGCAAACATGCGGCGCTGGTCTTGCGTCCATACGCCAGCGGCCAGCCCGTAAGGCGTGTCGTTGGCCAGCTGCCAGGCTTCTTCGTCGCGCTGGAATTTCATGACCGAGAGTACCGGGCCGAAGACCTCGGTCTGGGCAATGCCCATGTCGGCACGCACGTTGGTGAATACGGTGGGTTCGATGAAGCGGCTTTGCTCAAAGCCGGCAGCCTGTTTGCCGCCCATGACGCAGGTTGCGCCGTCCTTGTGCGCCATGGCAATGCAGTCGAGAATGCGGCGAAACTGCGGCGCCGTGGTGACCGGCCCCACCTGCGTGGCCGGGTCCAGCGGGTCGCCAAGCCGCGCTGTGGAGGCCAGTGCCACGAACTTTTCGACAAACTCGTCGTGCACACTCTCGTGCACGATGACCCGCGAGCCGGCAATGCAGGTTTGGCCCGAAGCGGCAAAGATGCCCGAGACAACGCCGCGCACCGCATTGTCCAGCTTGGCATCGTCAAACACCACTTGCGCCGATTTGCCGCCCAGCTCCAGCGTCAGGCGCTTGAAGGTGTCGGCCGCCGTTTTGGCAATGGTGCGGCCCGATGCTTCGCCGCCGGTGAAGGCGATTTTGTCCACGCCCGGGTGCGAGGTCAGCGCTGCGCCCACTTCCGCACCAAAGCCGGTCACCACGTTCACCACGCCCGGCGGTATGCCCGCCTCTTGCACGAGCTTCATCAATTCCAGCGTCGATGCCGAGGTGAATTCGGACGGTTTGATGACCATGGTGCAACCGGCGGCCAAGGCCGGCGCCATCTTCCAAGCCAGCAAGAGCAAGGGCGAGTTCCAGGGCGTGATGGCGGCCACCACGCCCACCGGTTCGTGCCGCGTGTAGGTGAACATGTCGGGCTTGTCGATGGGCAGGACCGCGCCTTCTATCTTGTCGGCCAGGCCGCCAAAGTAATGGAACCACTGCGGTATATAGCCGCACTGGCCGCGCATTTCGGCCCAGAGCTTGCCGTTGTCGCGCACCTCGGCCAGGGCCAGGAGGTCGGCGTCGCGGGCAATCAGCTCGCCCAGGCGTCGCAGGCATTGGCCGCGCTGCGTGGGGTGCATGCTGCCCCAGGGGCCGCTGTCCAAAGCCGCCCGCGCTGCCGCAACGGCGGCATCCACATCGTCTGCAGAGCAACGGGGAATGCGCGCCCAGGTAGCGCCGGTGAAGGGGTCGTCGCTCTCGAACACGGCGCCCGAGGCCGCATCGCGCCACTCGCCGTTGATAAAGACCTGGTAGTTGTGAATCTGCGTGTCGCGCACTGGCATGGCTGCTCTCCTTGGCTGCGCCTGCACCGTCAGTGCACGGCGGCGTACATGATCTTTTCTTCGGAGGCTTCTTCGATGTCGAACTCTTCCACCACGCGCCCTTGCCGGGCCACCAGCACGCGGTCGGCCAGGTTCATGATTTCGGGCAGGTAAGACGAGATCACCACCACCGCGATGCCGCTGTTCGCCAGCTCGTTGATGACGGCGTGAATCTCGGCAATCGCGCCTACATCCACCCCGCGCGTGGGCTCGTCCAGAATCACCAGCTTGGGCTTTTGCACCAGGGCTTTGGCCACCACCACTTTTTGCTGGTTGCCGCCCGAGAGCTCGATCACCTTGGCATTGCCGTCGATGGCGCGGATGTTCAGGCGCTGCGTCCAGAAAGCCGACAGCTCCATCATCTCGGCATGCGAGACGATGGGCGCGCGGTTCAGATCGGCGCCCAACAAGCCGGTGTAGATATTCTCGGCGATGGATTTGGTTTCAAAAAAGCCTTCGAGCTTGCGGTCTTCGGTGACGTAGACAATGCCGTCCTGCACCGCCGGCCGGGGCGTGCGGTAGCGCACCGAGCGCTCGCCCAGCCGCACTTCGCCGCCATGCAGAAAATCGCGCTTCACCACGCCGGCAATGATTTTGGCGGTTTCGGTGCGGCCCGAGCCAATGAGCCCGAAGATGCCGGTGATCTGGCCGCCGTAGACCGAGAACGAGGTGTTGCGCACCATGCGGCCCATCGACAGGTTTTCCACGCTGAGCACCTTGGCGCCGTAGGCGCGGGCGCTGCGGCCTTTCTTCTGGTACAGGTCTTCGGTCAGCGTGCGGCCCACCATGTGCGAGATGATGCTGTCGCGCGTGAAAGCGCGGGCCTGGTCGGTGATGACATGCTGGCCGTCGCGCAGGATGGTGATCCGGTCGGAGATGGCGAGCGCTTCTTCCAGCGCGTGGCTGATGAAGATGATCGACACGCCGTCGGCCTTGAGCCGCTCCACCAGGCCGAAGAAATGGTGTTTCTCTTCGGGCGTCAAGGTGGCGGTAGGCTCGTCAAAAATAATGACGCGGGCCTTGTGGTGTACAGCGCGGGCAATTTCCACCATCTGTTTTTGCGCCGCGCCGAGTTGGCTGACGTATTTGGTGGGATCGACATTGAAGTTGAGCGATTGCAAAAACTGCTGCGCCGAGATGTAAATGCCACGCAGCCGGTTGAAAAAGCGCTCGTTGCCCAGGTAAATGTTCTGCGCCACCGTGAGCGAAGGCACCAGCGATGTCTCCTGAAAAACCATGGCAATGCCGTGGCGCAGCGCATCCACCGGGTTGGCGAGGCTGAGCTTGTCGCCATTGAAGAACACCTCGCCCTGCGTGGGGCTGTGCACGCCGGCGATGATCTTGGTCAGCGTCGATTTTCCGGCCCCGTTTTCGCCCAGCAAGGCATGCACTTCGCCGGGCAGCAGCTCAAAGCTGACATCGCGCAGCGCGGGCACGCCGTGGAAAGCCTTGGTGACTTTGCGCAACTCGACAATCGGGCTCATCGGCCACCTCCTTCGCTGCTGCGCAGGCGCAGTACTTCGTGGCCACCGGCGCTGGCCGCCCACAGCTGCTGGCCGTGCTCCAGCACAGATGTGATGCCGTGCCGCTTGCCACCAGCGCGGCTGTGCAAGCTTTGCAGCGGTATGAAATCGGGCGACAAATGCAGCACCAGGCCATAAGACAGGCTGGGCGCCCAGGGCTTGAGAATGCCCATCTGCTTGAGCGCCCCGCCCTGCATGGGCTCCAGGAAAGACTGGCCGGAGCGCAGCGCGGGCGCAATCCAGTAACGCGGATCAACCTCGGCCATCATGGCGTGGCGGTATTCGGGCTCACGCAGCACCAGCTCCAGCAAGGGATTGCAGGGCGCAAACACCGCCAACCAATAACCGCCGCCAGCGGCAGCGGACAAGCCGGCCGGGTAGCCGGGCAGGTTGTCGATGACGGTGCTGCGCTTGCCGTTGCGGTCAATGCAAACCAGCCGCCGCTGCCAGCTTTCGCTCACAACCACGCCTTGTGCCGTGGGCAGCAGCCCGAAAGGGAAAGCCAGGCGCTCGGCCAAGGTGCTGAGTTGCTGCGTGCCCAGGTCATAGCGCAGGAGCTGGCCGCTGCGGCGCATTTCCAGAAAATCTCGCGACCAGGCGCTGAACGGGTTCTGCGTGGAGCCGATGGCAATCCAGAGCGTTGCCTCGCCTTCAAAAGCCAAGGCTGTGACACAAGCCAACTGCGCCAAGGCGGGAACACTCGCACCATCAAGCGTAATGCCGTGCCCTTCGGCCGCCAGCGCAACAGCGCCAGCGGGCGACACAGCCAGCGCGGTAATGCGGCCTGCGGCGGTGGCTACAACACCAGCCTCCGACCGCAGTTGCTGGCCTTCGGCCCAAAGCACCTGGCCGTCTTTGACAGCCAGCGCCAGCGGCTCCTGCGCGGCAATACCGGCAGCCGCTTCTTCCAGCCGGTTGTTGGGCTTGAGTGCGCCGTCCATCGGCGGCACGGTCAGCGCAGCGCTGCCGCGGCCCAGCAAGCGGTCGGTGAAGGTTTTGAGTGCGGCCATCATGCCTGCTTCCCCCAGTAATCGGACCAGGCCGTCCAGTGGGGATCGGCGTTGGGCAGCCGGATGCGGCCGATGCGGTTGTTGGTGATGCCGCCCAGGTAGAGCCAGCCCTTGTGCTCGCGCATCGAGGTGATCATCGGGTGGTTTTTAGCGCCTTGGTCCCAGAGCGATTCGAGCACCTCGCCCTGGTCGTTGAAGCGAATCACACAGCCGATATTGAGGTTGGGGTAGAGCCACTGGTCAAACGCGATGCGGCGCGACATGCGCTTGCGGAAACCCGGCATGCGCAGCGCCACATCGAGCGCGGGCGAGCGCATGCCCATGATGGCGCACCAGTAACTGCCGTCAGAAGCGCGGTTGATGTTGTCCGGGTAGCCGGGCAAGCGGTCCACCACCACCTCGACCTGGCCGGCCTTGGGGCCGCTGATCCAGAGCCGGCTGATGCGGCAGGCCCAGCTTTCGGCAAACAGCATCGATTGCCCGTCTTGCGCTGTGCACACGCCATTGGGGAAGACCAGTTTGCGCACTGCGGTGTTGGTTTTGCCGGTGGCCGGGTCGTGGCAGATGATGCGGCCATTGCCCCGGCTCTCCAGCGCATCCACCGGCCAATCGTGCATTTCGTAGCGCACCGTGGCTTCGGAGAAATAGACTTTTCCGTCAGGCGCAATATCGCAGTCGTCGGCCAGGCGCAGGCGGCTGTCGTCCACCACCGAGAGCTTGGAGCGGTTGGTTTCGTCCGTCATCTTGCTCACTGCGCCTTGCGGCGAAACCTTGTACAGGCCCATGCCGCCTACACACACCAGCAGGTTGTGCTCGCGGTCAAAAGTCATGCCCAGAGGCGAGCCGCCGATATGCGCGAACACCTCGTGCTCGGTGTAGTTGGGCGGCAAAAAGCGCACGATATCGCCGTGGCGCGTGCCGCAATAAAGGCGGTCTTGCTCGTCCAGAATCACGTCTTCCGGGCTTTCGACCTGGCCCAGGCCGATGATCTCGACCTCGGCCAACCGGTCGTTCAAGGCCAGTGGTCCGTCGGCCGTGCTGCGCGGCTGCGGCAGCTCCATCAGCGTGGGCGAGACATAGACTTTGTTGAGCAGCTTGTCGCGGTTCTTGAGCCAGCGCACGTCGATGAACACCGCCAGCAACAGCGTCAGGCCCAGCACCATGGGGCCGGAGCCGGAGTTCAAACCCAGGCGCAGCACGCCATTGGTCAAGGTGAAAACAATCACCGCGCCAATCAGTGCCTTGACGACCGAGCCGCGCCCGCCGCCCAGCGAGTTGCCACCAATGATGGCCGCCGTCAGCGCCATGATCTCCAGACCCATGCCCGTGTCCGAGCCCGCGCCGGAAAGCCGCGCCGCATACAGCACGCCGGCCAGCCCGCACAGCAGGCCCGAGATGGTGTAGGCGCTGCACACAATGGCCCGCACCGGCAGGCCGATGTTGTGCGCCGAGCGGCGCGAACCGCCTACCGCCATGGCGCGCCAGCCAGGCCGCGTGCGGGTGATGAGCAAATGCCCGATCAGCGCCACCACCATCAGCAGCACAAACGAGAACGGCATGCCGAGCACTTCGCCCATGCCGATCAGATCCCAGGTCGGGTCGCTGAAAAAGCTCATCGACATGGCTTGCACGTATTTGAGCAGCAGCATGTCGACAATCGCACGCACGATGATCAGCGTGACCAGCGTCGTCAAAAACGCCCGCAGCCGCAGGTAGCCGATCAGCAAGCCGTTGATCAAACCCACCGCGCCGCACACCAACACAGCGCCAATGACGGCGGCCCACAGCGGCCATTGCGCCAGGTTGAGCAGCGCCAGCGCGGTGAAGTTGCCCAGCGCAAAGTTGGAGCCCACCGACAAATCGATACCGCCCACCACGATCACCACCATCATGGCCAGGCAGATCAGCGCAAACTCGCCGAGCTCGCGCGACATGGTGGAGAAGTTACTGGCCGTGAAGAAGTTCGGCAACAAGCTGCCAAACACGGCCACCACGGCCAGCAGCACCAGGAAAGGGATGGCGTTGTCGATCCACTTTTTCGACAGAATCTCGCCGATCACATGGTCAGGAATAAAGCGGTATCTCAGCTTGCGGAGGGTGCTGGCCTGCGTCACATCTCACCTCGTTCGAATGGATTCCCGACCCGGACGCCAGCGCCCGGGCCCGTGCACAGCGCAGCCGGTGCAGGCACGCTGCACCGCTGGTACTGCTGTGGCGAAGCGCCGCCTCAGCGCAGGATCTTGGCGTACTCTTCGGGGTTGAAGCAGGTGCCGTCCTTGACGTCTTCCTTGGTCATGTAACGGTAGGGCGAATACATTTGCGTCTTGATGGCGCCGCCGCCCTTTTTATTTTGCAAGGCCACCATGATGGCGGTCCAGGCGTCGCGCCCCATGCCTACGGCGTCGTAGTTGTAGGCGGCCGAGAAGGTGCCGTCCTTGAGCTTGTCGCACATGGATTGCGCACCGCCGCCCGAGGTGATGAAGAACACCTTGTCGGTCAGCTTGGCCTGCTTGATGGCTGCGCCCGTGCCCACGCCCTGGCCGTCCCACACGTCAATCACGGCGCACATGTCCGGGTTTTGCTGCAAGGCGGTTTCGGTGATGGCGCGGGCCTTGGTGGCGTCCCAGTCCGCCGCCTGGCTGGAGACCAGCTTGATCTCGGGGTGCTGCGCAAACACCTTCTTGATGCCTTGCACCTGGTAGAAGCTCACGCCGCCCGTCAGCACGCCCTGCACCAAGGCCACCTTGTGCGAGGTGTTGGTTTTGGCACCGCATTTCTCGATCACCTTGTTGGCAATGGCTTCCCCCATGCCGATGAAATCGGGCGCCACCACCGCATCGGTCTGCACCGCGCCAGCCATGTTCATCTGTACCACCACAATGCCCTGCTGGTTGGCCTGCTTCATCAGGCGTGCCAGCGATTGCATGTCGGGGTTTTGCGTCAGGATCACATCGGGCTTGGAGGCCAGCAAGGCAGTGAAGCCCTGCACCATGGCGCCGGTGTTCCAGTTCGGGTCTTGCGAGGTGAACTTCATGCCGTACACCTGGGCCTGCTGCTTGACCACGCCGCCCCAAGCCTGGGCCAGGTCAAAGCCGATGGAGATCGGCAGATAGGCAATGGTCTTGCCTTTCAAGGCCGACAGCGCCGGGTCGCGGAACGGGTCGTTCATCACATCCTGCGCACAGGCGCTGCCCACGCCCATCGCCAACACAGTACCCGCTGCCAGCGACAGCCCCAACCGTTTGAATGCTTGCATGTCTACCTCCTGTGGTTCCCCAACGCAGTTGAAAATCAGCTTGAAAAATCTGTCAGATATCGCCTTGTTGCCCCGTTTGTTCGTCACGCGGATTCAGAATGCTGTCCGCAATAATGGCCGCCAGCAAGATCAGGCTCTTGATGACGTTTTGCACGGTGTATTGCACGTCCATGATCGTCATGCCGTTCACCAACACGCCAATCAGCAAAGTCCCCACCAGAACATTGCGCACATTGCCGCGCCCGCCAGACAGGCCCACGCCGCCCAGCACCACGACCAGAATCACGTCGTAAATCATGTTGGAGTTGACCACCCGCGTATTCATGGCGGCCACCGAAGTAGCGGTGACCACGCCGGCCAGGAACGCGATCACACCCGACATCACATATTGCAAAACCAGGATGGGGCGCACCGGAATGGCGCTGATGCGGGCGGCCGCCGCGTTGTCGCCAATGGCGTAGATGAAACGGCCCGGCTTGGTGTAGTAGAGAAAAGCCCAGGCCAGCAAGGCCACCACCAAGGCAATGATGACCGGCGCCGGTATACCCAGGAAAACGCCCTGGCCGAGCGCCTTGATCCAGCCGATGTCTTCGGGCATGTAGACCACATCGGTGCCAGCAATCAGCTTGGCGCGGCCAAAGCCGTACACCACGGTAGCCATGGCCAGGGTGGCGAACAAAGGCGGGATTTCGGCGTAGGCGATCAAGAGGCCGCTGATCAAACTCATCAGCACCGCAAAGCCCAAACCCAGCAACAGCGCCACGCCCAATGAGCTGCCCGTGTTTTTGAGCTGCAGCGCCCAGGCCACCGAGATAGCCATGATGGCCACCATCGACAGATCAATGCCGCGCCCCAGCACCACCACCAGCATGCCTACACCCAAAATACCGAGCACGGCCACGCTGCGCAGCAGCGCCAGCATATTGGGGGCCGAGAGAAATTTGGGCAGTACCAAAGCGAACACCGCAAACAGCAGCACGGTCATGAACAGGACGATGCGTTCCTGGTTCAGGTGACGGCTGAGGCCCGCTTGCGCGCCTGCAGATTTCACAGCATGCACACCTTGTCTCCTGGTTATTTCTGTTTTATGACTGTATGGACCAAGACCCTTGACCAACCGACAGACCAACACGCAGAAAAAGACAAAAACAGGGTTTATGCAGCAGCCATGAAAAACAGGATTCTTCTTACTTTTTGCAACGAAAACGCTAGCGATGGGAGCGCGTAAAAACAAGCTAGCTGGAGAGTTCGCCACACTGTGCATGAGGCGAAAAAATTTACCTATTCTGAATTGGCGAACGCGATCTTTATAAACAATTAACTAGGTCAAACCCAATGCGGGAATACCCGCCAAGCCTTTGCGACTGAGCAATAAACCCCATTAGATTTTCAATAATGCGGCGGCAATTCGTCGCGCAAATTGCGCACGCTGGCACCGCCACCTTGCTCGGGCATGCGTTGCTGCAGGTCGCGCAGCAGGGTGATCAGGCGGTCGATCTGTTGCTGCTGTTTGTAGATGGTGAGGTTCAGCTCTTCGAGCAGATCGTCGGCGTAAGCGGCTTTGATCTCTAGCGCTTCGATGCGCTGCTGCAGGGCTTCGGTGGTGGACATGGTGTTTCCTTGGGGGCTGCGTGCGCGCAGGCACGGCAAAAAGCATAACGCCGGCGTGTGACACACACGCCGGCGCGCAAAGACTAAAGACAGTCAGAGGCAGGCTTTAGAACGCCTTGGCCAGGCGGGCAATGCCTTCTTCGATCTTGGGAATGTCTGCCGTAGCGAACGACAGGCGGAAGGTGGAGCGGTCCGTGGTTTGCGCAAAGAAAGGAGCGCCCGGCACAAAGGCCACGCCCTGCTCAATGGCGCGCTTGGCCAGCGCATCGCCGTCCTTCTCTTGGCCGTTGGCGCCCGTCAAATGCACCCAGATGAACATGCCGCCTTGGGGTTGCACAAAGCGCACGGCATCGCCGAGCTGGCTGCGCAAGGCGTCGCCCATGGCTTTGCTGCGGGCGGCATAGGTGGTGCGCACACGGTCCAGGGTGGCGGGCATGCGGCCGGCCTTCAGGTACTGGGCGGCGGTGGCTTGGGTGAAGGTGCTGGTGTGCGCATCGCTGAACTGCTTGCACATCACGCACTTGGCCAGCAGCTCGGCCGGGGCGATCAACCAACCCAGCCGCAGGCCGGGGCTGAGCACCTTGCTCATGCTGCCGCAGTGGGCCAAATAGTCGCGGCTGCCGGGCACCAGGTGCGATTGCGCCAGCAGGCTGGGAGGCGGAGGCGCGTCAAAGTACAGATCGCCATAGGGATCGTCTTCGACGATCAGGGTCTGGTGGCGCACGGCCATCTCCAGCACCTGCTTGCGGCGCTCCTGGCTCAGCAGCACGCCACTGGGGTTGCCAAAGGTGGGGATCAGGTACACCAGCTTGGGCTGGTGCTCGGCGATCAGCTTGTCCAGCTCTTCGGTGATGACACCGTTGTCGTCGATCGGCGCGCTGATGACTTCTGCGCCGTACAGGCGGAAACACTGGATGGTGGCCAGGAAGGTGGGGCCTTCGACAATCACCTTGTCGCCGGGCGAGATCATGGTTTTGGCCAGCAGATCCAGCGCTTGCTGGCTGCCGGTAGTGGTGATCAGCTGCTCTGGCGCCAGGTTTTGCACGCCCTTGCCAGCCATGAAGCTGGCGATCTGCTCACGAAAAGGCATATAGCCTTCGGTGGCACCGTATTGCAGCGCGGCACCGGGCTCTTCCTTCAAGGCAGCGTTCGCGGCTTGCTGCACGCCGTCCACGTCAAACATGGCCGCGTCAGGAAAGCCCCCGGCAAAGCTGATGATGCCGGGCTTGCCCAGCAGCTTGAACAGTTCACGGATGGCGGACGTCTCGACGTTGTCGAGGCGAGAGGCGAAACGCAGTGTCATAAGGCTTTCTCAGGATCTAAAAATACAGCCGCGCCGACCGGGGCCCGGGCGCGGCAACCTCGGCCATTTTGCAACTTTTTACCATCCACACACGTCGCTATGGCATCCCCCACGGGATTTGCGCGTTTATTCCTCGTCTATGCTTGGTGCACTGAAAACAGATTGCCCGGAGGGGCAATTCAAAAGACCAATAAGCACTATGCGTATCGCTGGATTTTTCTTGGGCATCGTCAAACTGATCGCTTCGCTGCTGATGCTGGGCGCCGTGGTCTGGGCCTGTGGCGCCCTGTGGTACCAGCTGGCCGGCAGTGTGACATCCGCTTCAGCACGCGGGCTGATTCTGGGCGTCTGGGTGGGCGTGGGCCTGTACTGCATTTTTTTACTCTGGCAACACCGCGTGCCCAAGGCCTTGCTAGTTTTTGGCGTGCTGCTGGCGGCGATTTTGCTGTGGTGGAACACCATCCAGCCCTCGAACACCCGGCGCTGGGCACCGGATGTAGCACAGCAGCTGTCGGGCAGCGTGCAAGGCGATATCGTGCAACTGCACAATGTGCGCAATTTCGACTGGCAAAGCGAGAACAAGGCCACGCCACGCTGGGAGAACCGCAGCTACGACCTGCGCCAGCTCGCCTCGGTAGACATGGCCACTTCGTACTGGATGGGACCGGCCATCGCCCACACGCTGGTGAGTTTTGGTTTTGACGACGGCAAGGGCCCGCGCCGCTACTTGACTTTCTCGGTCGAGATCCGCAAAGAGGCGCACGAGAGCTTCTCGGCCATTGGTGGCTTTTTCAAGCAGTTCGAGCTGAGCCTGGTGGCCGCCGAGGAGCGCGATATTCTGCGTGTGCGCAGCAATTTGCGCGGCGAAGACGTGTATCTGTACAGCGTGAAAATGCCGCATGCGGCCATGCGCTCGCTCTTCATCGCCTACGTCGACAAAGCCAACAAGCTGGTGGAGCAACCGCAGTTCTACCACACGGTTTTTGCCAACTGCACCACCATCGTGTTCGACATGGTCAAAGCCATCGTGCCCGGCCTGCCGCTCGACTGGCGCCTGCTGGCCAGCGGCTACCTGCCGCAGTATGTGGACAGCGTAGGCGCCCTGGCCCGCGAGCACGATTTTGCGGCCATCCAGGCAGCGGCGCTTATCAACGCCCGCGCCAAATCTACCCAACCGAGTGACGATTTCTCTGCCGCCATCCGCAAGGGTGTGCCGCAGGCGCCGGTGTTGCCTTGAGGGGCAGCGCTGGTACTTAAGCCAGCAACGGACTGCGCAGCTGGCTGTAGCCACTGGCCGCGTCATAAGCCTGGCCGAGCTGCAGCACGGCCATGTCGGCACGCAAGCCACCCACAATCTGAATGCCGGCGGGCAAGCCTTCGGCACTGATGCCGGCAGGCACAGCCAGCGCTGGCAGGCCGGCCATGGTGGCGGCGATCACCACTTCCATCCAGCGGTGGTAGGTGTCCATTTCGCGTGCGCCAATGGTGTGCGGCCAGTCCAGCTCCACCGCAAAAGGGTAGACCTGGGTGCTGGGCATCACCAGGTAGTCAAAGCGCTCCAGCAGGCCGCGCAGCTGCTGGTACCAGGCGCTGCGCACCTTGGCGGCTTCGTAGATGCGGATGCCCGAGAGGCGCATGCCGCGCTCTATCTCCCACACGGCTTCGGGCTTGAGCAAAGCGCGCTTGGCCGGGTCGGTGTAGAGCGCCAGGTTGTTGCCGGCCACCTGCAGGCTGCGCAGATCAAGCCAGGCCTCCCACAGCTGCTCCAGATCGAAATCGAGCACGGCGGGTTCGACACTGGCGCCCAGGCTGCGGAAGTGCTCCAAAGCAGCTTCTTGCTGCGCGAGCAAGCCCTCCTCCATGGCTAGGTGGCCGCCCCAATCGCCCAGCCAGCCAATACGGGTGCCGGTAAAACTGCGCTCCAAGCCAGCCACGGCAAAAGCGTCGGCCGGCCATTCGCGGGCCAGCGGCGTGCGCGTGTCGGCGCCCACCATCACTTGCATTTGCAAGGCCAGATCGGGGACGTTGCGCGCCATCGGGCCGCAGGTGCTGTACTGCTGCAGGAACACTTCTTCGGCCGGGCCATAGGGCAGCGCGCCGAGCGATGGCCGAAAGCCAAACACGTTGTTGAAAGCCGCCGGCGTGCGCAGCGAGCCCATCATGTCCGAGCCGTCGGCAAACGGCAGCATGTGCAAAGCAGTTGCCACGGCTGCGCCTCCCGAGCTGCCACCGGCTGAGCGCGTGGGCACCCAGGCATTGCGCGTGGCGCCATACACCGGGTTGTAGGTGTGGCCGCCCAGGCCGAATTCGGGCGAGTTGGTGCGGCCCACAAACACTGCGCCGCTGGCGCGCAGGCGCTCAAAATGGATGGCATCGACCTGTGACACCTGGCCGGCAAACACGGGCGAGCCTTTGGTGGTGACCATGCCTTGCACCGGCATGATGTCCTTGGGCGCCTGCGGTATGCCGTGCATCAGCCCGCGCGAGCTGCCTTGCGCCAGCTCCATGTCCAGGCGCTGCGCCTGGGTGTGCAGGGTTTCAGGGTCTTGCGCAGCCACGATGGCGTTGACCTGCGGATTGAGCGCATCGATCTGCGCCAGATAAGCCTGCAGCACTTCCACACAAGAGAGCTGGCGCGCATGGATGGCAGCCGAGAGCGCAACCCCGCTCAATTCGGTGATCTGGGTGGGCGAATGGGACATGGCAACTCCTTGGTGAAACTCTCCCCATCCTAACCAGTGCCTGTGAAGCGGCTGCACTGCGGCTGTCGCCTCGGCTCGGCTGACCCATAATGGCTGGCAAATTGCATGAAGCCACCACGATGAAAACCGCTGTTATCGAACCGTTTTTTGCCACGCTCAAGGCCGCCAACCCTTCACCACAAACCGAGCTGGAATACACCTCCGTCTTTGAGCTGCTGACCGCCGTGCTGCTCTCGGCCCAGGCAACCGATGTGGGCGTGAACAAAGCCACACGCAAGCTCTTCCCGGTGGCCAATACGCCGCAGGCGATTCTGGATCTGGGCCTCGAAGGGCTGGAGAGCCATATCAAGACCATCGGCCTGTACCGCAGCAAGGCCAAGCACCTGATGGAGACTTGCCGCATTCTGGTCGAGCAGTACAAGGGCCAGGTGCCCGGCACACGCGAGCAGCTCGAAGGCCTGCCTGGCGTAGGCCGCAAAACCGCGAATGTGGTGCTGAACGTGGCCTTCGGCCAGCCGACCATGGCGGTCGATACGCACATTTTCCGCGTGAGCAACCGCACCGGCCTGGCGCCGGGCAAGAACCCGCTGGAAGTGGAAAAGCAGCTGATGCAGCGCGTGCCCGCCGAATACGCCGTGGATTCGCACCACTGGCTGATTCTGCTGGGCCGCTATGTCTGCCAGGCGCGCAAGCCGCGCTGCTGGGAATGCATTGTGGCGCCGTACTGCGACTTTGCGCCCAAGACGCCAGCACCGGCTGCCGGCAAATCCTGATGACTTAGCGCATGCTATCGGCTCACGCCGATTGCGTGCTGACGCCCGCCGAGGCAAAGCTGGCCATATCGCGCAACATGGTGCAAGCCGATTGCAGCAAAGGCCAGGCCAGCGCAGCGCCCGAGCCTTCGCCCAGACGCAGTTGCCAATCGAGCAGCGGCTGCGCTTGCAAATGCGCCAGCATGCGCGTGTGACCAGGCTCGCCCGAGCGGTGCGCGTACACACAGCGCTGCAACACATGGGGCTGCAGGCGGCTGGCTACCAGCACGGCGGCCGTAGTGATAAAGCCATCGACCACAATCACGCGCCGCTCGGCAGCAGCTTGCAGCACTGCGCCCACCATGGTGGCGATTTCCAAGCCGCCCATGGCGCACAGTACGGCCAGTGGCTCTTGCGCGCCAGCATGCAAAGCCAGCACACGGCGCAGCACTTCGATCTTGCGCGCCAGACCTTCTGCGTTCAGGCCCGTGCCCGCGCCGGTGACAGCCTCGATCGGCTCGTTGCACAAACGCGCCAGCAGCAGCGATGCGGCCGAGGTATTGCCAATACCCATTTCGCCCAACAGCAAGGCGTTGCCCGGCAACTGCTGCACCAAGGCCATACCGTTGCGCAGCGCAATCGCGCATTGCTCGGCCGACATGGCCGCGCCCTGGCTGCAATCGGCCGAACCATATGCAATTTTGCGGCGCCACAGGCGCGGTTCGCCTGCTGGCGGCAGTTTGTGCTCCGGGTCTTGCTCGCGCGGCGCAAAGTCTTTGGCCACGCCGCAATCGACCACATTCAAAGCAATGCCGTTCTGCCGCGCCAACACGCTGACAGCTGCACCGCCCGCCAGAAAGTTCTCCACCATCTGCCAGGTCACATCCACCGGGTACGCCGACACGCCTTGCGCGGCCAGCCCGTGGTCGGCCGCAAACACCAGCATTTGCGGCTCTTGCAGCACCGGCTCTTCGCTGCCCAATATGCAAGCCAGGCGCAAGGCCACCTGCTCCAACACGCCGAGCGAGCCAAGCGGTTTGGTCTTGTGGTCGATGCGCTGCTGCACCCGCTGGGCGAAAGGCGCGTCGTCAATGGCAGCAATGGAAGGAATCAGAGCGGCAAGTGAAGCAATGGCAGAAGAAGCAGAGCTGGCAGACATGGTTCAACGCGCAGCATCGCGCGCACAAAAGACGAAACCACCAAGTATCGCGCAGCAGGGCTTTGTCAGCAGCCACTGCGCCAGAGGCCTACAGTGGCAAAGGGGCGTCGGCTTGGTGGCCCAAACGATCTTCTTGAGATACCGACGAAGGACAGAGCTCCATAGCCGGTATTCCAACAGCACCATTTGGCAGTGAAGCGGGCGTAGGAATTACTCGCCCCAATGGAGAGATGGACCCGTAGGCTAGGCGTCTGGGGCGCCGACAGTACCTGGGTACGGCAAGGCAGGATGGCCTGCCCCGCCGCAACAACGCATACGGGTTCATATCTCCACCCAAAAACGAAGACTCTCAATATTGCCATTGAGGCCAGCTTCGCCACCGCACTTGCACTCAACCGAAAACCCACCGTGCGCGCAAAAGAAAAACCCAGGTCTTGCGACCTGGGCGGAAAGTCAGTTGGCGCACCCTGTGCTTTGTCCAAACTGAAAGGGGACTGGTAGGCCCGGCGCCCTGGCTCATTGACCAGGGCCGGGCCGGCCGGCGCAAGCTCAGGGCTTGGCAGGCACGGTGTAGGTGAATTCGCGCAGCACACCGCCGCCTTCGACGGAACCGCTGACATTGCCCTTGGCAACGCGGTCGAGGCAGGCGCGCTTGTCTTCTTCTACCTTAAAGACACCGCAGCGGGCTACTGCATTGGCCTGGTACTGGTCACCGCCCTGGGTGCTGAGCTGGCCTTGGCGATCGGCCTGGCGGGCGGCAGCGGCTTCGCGCTCGCTGGAGCTGCCGGCGCCTACATCGCGCGGGCCAGCGTCACGGGGGCCGCGATCACCGTGCTTTTTATGGCCTTTTTTGTGCTCGTGCTTGTGGTGCTTGGGCGGTGGTGGCGGTGCATCGCCCTTGGGCGCGGGCTGGGCCATAGCAAAGCCGGCGGCACCTACAGCCAAAGCAGCAACGGTAGCTTGCAAGGAACGGAGAACAGTCATTTTCATTGTGAACATCCCAACAGTGTTGTTAAGCCATGTGCGTAATTTGCGCGAACTTGTGCGCAAGCCTTATCAGCACAGCGCTCCAGACTATGCAAGTCTGGGCCTACAGGCAAGCCCGATACGTAACAATTGCTCCGACTCTTGCGCTCGTTCAAGTGCGCTGCTGGCCGCTTTGCGGGCCAAACCACTGCGCCACGCCCTGCGCCAGGCGCGCAAACACCTGCTCCAGGCTGGGCGCTGACTGGCCGAACAAAGCGTGGATGACCGCTGCATTTTCAAACAAACCATGCAGATAAGTGCCGATCACGCCCGGTTGCCCGCCTTGCCACAGCATGCCGGGTAACAGCTCCCAAGCCTGCTGGGATGCCGCGGCCTGCATGTCGGCACGCAATTCGGTCTGGCCGTGGTGGATTTCGTAGCCCCGCACCGGCACGCCGCTCAGCGCCTGCCACGGTGCTTGCAGCGCCGGCAAATGGATGCTGGTGGGCTGCACGGTTTTCTCAGCGGCAAACAAGGTGGCCAAAGGCAGCAAACCCAGTCCGGCGGCGTTGCCGTCCACGCCATGCAGATCGATCAGCGCTTCGCCCAAAATTTGCAAGCCGCCGCAGATGCCCAGCACGCGCTTGCCCGCATTGGCATGGGCTACCACGGCCGCGTCCAGCGCCTGGCTGCGCATCCAGGCCAGGTCTGCCGCCGTCGCCTTGCTGCCAGGCAGGATGACCCAGTCTGCATCCGCAATCTGCGCAGGCGAACGCGCCCAGACCACACGCACGCCTGGCACCTGCAGCAGCGGCTGGAATTCGTCGAGGTTGCTGATGCGCGGGTAAGCCACGATGGCAATCGTGGTGTGCAAGGCCTGGCCAGCGCCCGTGCTGCCGCGGTCGTCAAAAACGCCGTCTTCCTCGGGCAGGCCATGGGCAAACTGCATGGGGATGCAGGCGACCGTGGGCACGCCGGTTTTCTCTTGCAGCATTTGCGGCGCAGGTGCCAGCAGCGAAGCATCGCCACGAAACTTGTTCAGCACAAAGCCTTGGATCAATTGCTGCTCGTCTTCCGGCAACAAAGCCCAGGTGCCGTACAGGTGGGCGAAAGCGCCGCCACGGTCAATATCGGCCACCAACAAGCAGTGCGCATTGCAGTGCTTGGCCACGCGCATGTTCACCACATCGCTGGCGTGCAGGTTGATCTCGGCGGGCGAGCCTGCGCCTTCGATCACCACCACATCGTTCTCGGCCCGCAGCTCGTCGAGCGCCTGCGCAATCTGCGGCCACACTTTCAGGCTACGGCCACGCCAGGGCATGGCGCTGAGCTCGTCACTGACCTGGCCGAACAGCACCACCTGGCTGCGCGTATCGGCCTCAGGCTTGAGCAGCAAAGGGTTCATGCGCACATCGGGCGTGCAACCGGCGGCCAGCGCCTGCAGGTATTGCGCCGTGCCAATCTCGCCCCATTGGCCTGCGGGCGTAGCCACCACGCGGGCGTTGTTGCTCATGTTCTGCGCCTTGAACGGCGCTACCTTGTAACCTTGCGCGCGGTACCAGGCGCATAGCGCCGTGGCCACCCAGCTTTTGCCCGCGCCGCTGCTGGTGCCCAGCACCATCACGCACAAGGCGGGGCGCTGGCCGGGAGTGGGCTGGGGGAGTTGAATAGGTTCGTTCATGCTTCAGTTCTCGATCTCGATCCGGCCTGCTCCAGATGGGTTCCAGGCTTGCTCCAGCGCAGCTTGCGATGCCGGCGGCAGCACGCCCAGCCTCACATGACCGGGCAAACCGAAGCTGCGGCAATCGCGCAGTTTGATGCCTTGTGTGCGCAACGTTTGCAGGCGTGCATCCCAAGTGCCCGCTGCTACCGGAACCTGAGCCACAAAATAGTTGGCCTGGTGGCCAGGTACAACTTGCCAGCCCAGGCGCTCGCACATGGCCAGTTGCTGCGCTTTCCACTCGCGCAAGGTCTGCAGGCTTTGCGCCAACCAGTGCTGGACTTCGGCAGTCACCCAGGCTTGCAACATGGCGACGCCGTGCGCGCCCACCACCCAAGAAGGCGCCAGCTCGCACAGCGCCTGCAGCTCTTGGGCGCTGGCATGCAGCGGCGCAATGGCGTAGGCCGCGCGCACGCCTGTCATGCCCAAGGCTTTGTTTGGCGTCCACAGCTGCCAGAGCGCATCGAGCCCGCGTTGGGGTGCAGCGCCTTCCAACCACAAAGGGCGGTAGGCGCAATCGAGTACCCGCCATTCGCTGGCCAGCGCTGGCAGCGATTGCGAATCCGCCGGCCAATAATCTTCCAGCAAGCCCAGCGGGCTCGATGGCTCGCAAGCCCAGTGCAAGGCCGGCTGATTCTTCACGACTGATCGCGTTTGCACCGCCAAGCCCCACACCTGGGCCGCATGCAGGTAATCGCCATAGTGGTGCTGCGGCAGCGTGATGTATTGCGCACCGTTGCGCAGCGCGTGCTGTGTCAAACGGTGGATCAACTCGCTGCTGCTGCCGCCAATGACAATGCGCTCCAGCGCCACGCCATGAAAAGCAGCCAACTGCGCCCGCAGCGCGGTGTAGTGTGGATCAGGGTATTGCGCCAAATGGGCGGCTTGCAAGGCAGCCACCGCCACCGGGCAAGGCCCGCAGGCGTTGCGGTTGGTAGAGAAATCGTGCGCTGGCACACCAAGTGCATCGGTGCCACCATGCATCAGCTGCGGCTTGTTTTTATCCATGGGCAAGCTCCTTCCACCACCAAATTACCAGGGCCGCCATGGCGAGCAGGGCACACACCGCCTGCGCCAGCACTACTTGCGCCGCCAAGCGCACAGAGCGCTGCAGATCGGCTGCTTCAGGCGCCCTGCCCTGCGGGTTGAGTTGGTAGACGCCAGGCTTGGACAAATGCACGCCCAGCGCTTGCGCCATGGTGCCCATGGGCCAGCCGCCGTTGGGCGAAGGCGTCACTGAGGCATCACGACGCAGCGCTTGCCAGCCAACACCGCCCGCCAGCAAAGCCAGCCAGGCGGCAGTCAGCCGCGCGGGAATCCAGTTGAGCACATCGTCGGCCCGCGCTGCCCATTTGCCCGCCCACTGCCAGTGGCGGCGCTGCTCGCCCTTGCCGCGCCAGCCGGGGTAGCCCCACATGGCGTCGGCCGTGTTGGCAAAACGGTAGAGCGCTGCGCCGGGCAAACCGGCCACGACAAACCAGAACAGCGGCGCGATCACCGAATCGTTCAAATTCTCGGCCAGGGTTTCGATGGCGCTTTCGCGCACCGTGGCCGCATCGAGCTGCGAGGTGTCGCGGCTGACGAGCCAGGTCAGGCGCTCACGGCCTGCAGGCAGCGATTGCTGCAGCGCCGCCTCTACCGCCAGCACTTCGTCCTGCAACATGCGCCACGACAACAAAGGCTTGAGCAACACGCCCAGCGCCACGCCAGGCAACCACCAAGGCCGCAACGGCAAGAGCACTTGCAGCAGCCAGTACAGCATGAAAACCAGGGCCGCCATGGCGCACCAGGCCAGCGCGGCCAGCATAAAACGCAACCAGTCTTTCTCTACCTCAGCGCGTGGTGCCAGCGCTTGCCCCACCGCGCCCAACAGCTTGCCCATATAGACCACAGGGTGCAGCCAGGCGGGCGGCTCACCCCACAGCTTGTCCAGCAGCAGCGCCACCAACACAGCAATCAGCACGCACAACACGGTTTGCAACCAGGCGATCTGACTGCCCGCATCGGCAGCCACAACAACCCGCCACAGCCAGACCAAGGGGCTGAAGGAGGCGATGAACAAGTCCCAAAGCGAAAGCGCCGTCATGCGCCAGCGGCACTGCCAGGGCCGGGGGTGCCGTCCCAGCAGTCATCCATCAACATGTCTTGCAGCGGGGCACGGCTGGCCCATTTTTCTTGCTGCAGCATGGGTTCGGCGTAATAGGCATCGACCGGGCCGAGGCAGAGCACGCCCAGCGGGTGCGCGCCTTCGGGCATTTTGAGCAAATGGGCCAGCGCCACCGGGTCGAAGATCGAGACCCAGCCCATGCCCAGGCCTTCAGCGCGCGCCGCCAGCCACAGGTTCTGAATGGCGCAGGCGCTGCTGGCAATATCCATCTCGGGCAAGGTGCGGCGGCCAAAAATATGCGCCTCCCGCCCTGGCGGCATGGCCACCACCAGCACCTCGGCCGCGTCCAGCACGCCTTGCACCTTGAGTTTCATGAAGTCTTCTTCGCGCTCGCCCAATGCGTGGGCGGTACGCACGCGTTCGTCCTCGACCAGCACATGGATGCTGGCGCGCATGGCGCGGTCCTTCACCCGGATAAAGCGCCAAGGCTGCATGAAGCCGACGCTGGGCGCGTGGTGCGCCGCCCGCAGCAAGCGCAGCAGTACTTCTTCGCTGACCTCGCCGCCAGCAAAATGCCGCATGTCGCGGCGCTCGTAAATGGCACGGTAGACCGCCGCGCGCTCCGCCTCGGTAAAAGGCGTGGCGGGAATGGTGGCCGGCGGCTGGCTGGGCGTGGTATCAGACATGGGCGCTATTTTCCGTCACAAGCAGTGCCTGCTGCAGCGCCTCAGTTAAGCATTTCGACGGTGGTCCCGTTTACTGGTCACAATTGCCGTCCGCCTTGGGTTCCCGCTCCGGCACCGCCGACCGCGCTTGCAACTGCGCCTTGGCTTCCGGCGACAAGTTCTGCACAGCGATGCTCGACAAGAAGCCATACTCTTTCAGCGCCAAGCCGGTTTTGGGGCTGATAAAGAGCTGCGGCTTCAAGCCTGGCTCCAGCGCATCGAAGCGTACTGAGCCGCCATAGGCAAACACCTGCAGCTCGCCAAAAAAGCCGCCTTGGTACGTCACCTGGCCCGACTGCAGACGCGCTACGCTCGCTGCGCTGGCGCAGTTGCTGGGCGCCAGCATGCTGTAGACCACCAGGCGTTGCAAACGGCCGGGAACGCCATCGTTTTTTTCCGTTTGCCGCACCAAGGGGTCGTTGGCATAGCGGCTATCTTGGCCACCTATCAGCACCCGATTGGAGCGCAGCGTGAAGCGCGGCAAAGTACCTACCGAGTTTTGCGCCACCAGCAAGTGCACATTCGGCCAGACCAGCTCTTCCACGCCAGCGGGCAGCGTGAGGGTTTGCGGCTGCGAGAGATAGCGGCTGTAGTCACGCGCATAACGGCGGCCGCGCTGCTCGGCGGGCACCGGCGTTTTGGCCGCCTGCCCACGGACAAACACGGTATCGCCTTCGCGCTCCAGCACCAGCGAAGCGCGGGTCTCGTCCAACCCCGCTCCGCTCATGCGCATATCGCCTTGCCAGGCCACATACACCATGGTGGAGGTGCCGCTTTCCACCTCAAATTGCTGGTAATCGACATCCCAGACCACGCGACGCACGCCTTGCAGATCAGCGGCCGAGCGCGTCACCAGATCGGGAGCGCGCGGCAAAGGCTTGATGCTTTGCGCCAGCATCAGGCCGCCCCAGCAGACCAGCACGGCCGCAGCAAACCACCAGTTGGCCAGACGCGCTCTCATGCCAGATCCTTTTCACGCCAGGCCCAGAAACTGGCCAGCCACAGCAGCAGCGGGCAGACCAACCAGAACAAGCACTGCGCCAGCCAGGCGTCCCAGCCATTGCGGCGCAACACCGCAGGTTTCCCCCACTCAAACAGCACCGAAGGCTCCGAGCTGCTGACCAGCAGGAGCAACAAAGTACACAACAACAGCACCACGGCCAACCCCAGCGCCTTGAGCGCAGCCGCACGCTGAAACTTCACCAGGCTGTAGGCACCAAAGCCGGCCAGCACGACCGTCAACCAAAGATACATCGCCTGCGCCATGGCCATGCCTTGGGAGTCGTTGCCCAGCAAAGGCACGAACCACTGAAAACCGACCGGCTTGTTGAAAGACTTTTGCCCTTCTGCAGCCAGTTTGGCGTAGTGCGTGGCTTCAGCTTGGGCTGCCAGCGCGTTGGCGCCGAGGTAGAGCAACTCAAAAATCAGCGTGTAAGCCAGCGGCATGGCCACCAACAGCATGAGCACCGCATGCAGCCATTTCTCCAGGCTCGAAGCCGGCCGCACCAAGGTCAGCAACGCTGACCCCTGGCGCTGCAAAGGCGCAAACAGCACACAGCAAAACGCCGCAAGAAAGACCAGCAGCAAGCTGTAGTAAAGCGTCATCAGCGTTTCTTTTTCGAGCGGCCTGATGGCTGGCGCGCCTGCGGCTATCAGACCCAGAAACAGCACATGCACGACCAGCACCACGGCCGCCAATGCGTAGTAGCTGCGTTTGCGCTCAGCCCAATCCACACGCAGCAAGGCCAGAAAACGGGAAGCCACAAATGCGCGTGCAGGCTGTGGCGCAGCCAAAGGTGTGGACTGGCTCATGGCTGCTCCTCGGCAACAGCAGGACGCAGCGCAGCCAGCATGGCCTGCGGTTGCAAACTGAGCGCTTTGTAGACCAGCTCCAGCTGCACGCCGCGCGGTGATTGCTCTTGCAAGTTTTGCGGCAGCAGGCGGCGCTGCGCAACCCAGGCGGTTTGCGCTCCCAAGGCTTCGCTGTAAAGCAGCGCCTCGGCAGGTGGCAGCTCGGCCGGCGTGGCAGCAATGCCCAGCGCCAGCTGCTCGGCCAATGCCGCCATGCTGGCTTGCAGGCGCAACTGGCCGTCGTCGATAAACCAGACATCGCTGAGCAGGCTTTCCAGATCGTGCGCCTGGTGTGTGCTGATGAGCACCAGCCGCTCCGCGTGCTCGGGCCGCGCCATGAGCTGCTTGAACTGGGCGCGGCTGACAATATCGAGCCCGTTGGTGGGTTCGTCCATCAGCAGCACGGGCGTCAAGGTGGCCAGCGCAAAAGCGATGGTGGCTTTCTTTTTCTGCCCCAGGCTCATTTGCGAGAAACGCTGCTGCGCCGGCACTTCCAGCACTTGCAGGTAGTTGTGGAACAGCGCCGCATCAAAGCGCGGGTAAAAAACGCCTTGCAGCGCCACCAGGGCAGCGGGCTGCAGATCGGGCAGATGAAACTCTTCGGGCAGCAAATAGATTTGCGCCAGGTATTCGGCCGCCCGCGCACGCGGCGTATAGCCCAACACCTGAATCTGGCCAGCCTGCGGCGTGAGCAAACCGGCCAGCAGTTTGAGCAAGGTGGATTTGCCGGTGCCGTTGCGGCCGAACACGCCAATCGTGGCCGGGCCGCGCACTTGCACCTCAAAGCCGCGGTACAGCAGGTTGCTGTAACCAAAGTGCAGATCACGGATCTGCAACCAGTCCAATGCACTTGCGTTCATGCTCTGCCCTGGCTGGCGCGTGCAGGAGCCAGTGCCCAGCGCAATGCGGGCACGGCTTGCGCCGGGTTGTTTTTCTGCGGCATCTCCACTCCCTGTTTGGCATCTGATCTTTATCGATGGGCCTGCCGCTCCAGCACTAGCCGTGAGCAAGCAGACACTTTGGCAGCGAGCTTAGCCGATGTGGGCGCGCTGCGGTTTGCAGCGTTGCGCCCGCGCCAATCCCAAGCGCCCAGACTCAACCGCCCAGATGCATGGTGAAGCGGGCGCCGTTGTCCAGCTCGCACTGGCCGGTGCCCAAGGTGGCGGAGTTCATCTGGTAGCTGCAGCGCATCCAGCCGCCGCGGCTGCCAGCGCCGTTGGCAATGCCGCTGCGCGCTCTGCTGGCATCGCGCGTGGCTTCGCCGCTGTAGGTTTCGCCCAGGATATTGGCGCTGAAGATGCCGCGGCCGTGCAGATCGTTGGTCACCGTACCTTGCACGGTACCGTATTTGGCCGCCAGCTCATTGGCCGGGTACATGCGGGCGTTGAAGGTAACGGGCGCATTCGCCGCTGGTGCCACGCTGCTGGCTGCAGCGGCTGGCGATTGCACCGGGCCGCCGGGCACGGGCTGCATGGGGACGACGTAGCACGCGCTCAGCAACAAGCTGGATGCGGCCACCACCGCCACTTGCGCAGCACGACGAGCAATACGGGAGACCAGAGCGTTACGGGTTTGCATATGTTTCGAACCAAGCCCAGGCACATGCCTGTGAGCGCAGTCTCGGCCAACCGCGCAGCAAACCCGCATGCTTTTGCACCAAGTGCCAGCACTTGGCGCAAAAAGTAGCGTGCAGCGATACCTGCGTCAGTCTTCGATGCCGCGCTGCGCCGGAACACCAGCCTGGAAAGCGTGCTTGATCAGCTTCATCTCGGTCACGGTGTCGGCCAGGTCGATGATTTCCTGCGGGCAGCGGCGGCCGGTCAGGCACACATGCACGTCTTTGGGGCGCGCCTTGAGCGTGTCGATCACCTCGTCGAGCGGCAACCAGCCGTAGATCAGCGGGTAGGTGATTTCGTCGAGCACCACCAGAAAGTACTCGCCCGAGAGGATGTCGGCCTTGGCCTTTTGCCAGCCGTCACGCGCGAGCTGGCCCGATTGATCGAGGTCCTTGCTCTTCCAGCTGAAACCGTCGCCCAAGCCTTCAATCGGCAGACCTACCTTGTCGGCCAGGCGGTGTTCGCCAAAGCGGGCGGTCGGCACTTTCATGAACTGGTAGACCTTGACCGCCTTGCCCCGGCCGGTGGCGCGGAAAGCCAGGCCAAAAGCGGCCGTGCTTTTGCCTTTGCCGTCGCCGGTGTTGACGATGACCAGGCCGCGGCGCTCGCCCTCGGGCTTTTCGTAAGGTTTTTCGGTAGGCGGGGTTTCGATCTGCATGCGCGTCTTTCGCTAAAGGGTTGGGAGGTACGGATTCAGCCCTTGTGGGCACGGCTGGGCTGCGTTCTGGGCAAAGCCAGCCACATGCCGTCGATCTGGCGGATCTGGATGCGGTGCTCAAACACCGCTTCCAGCGCGGCGTGGGTGGCAGCGTCATTGCTGGCGCCGTGGTGCACTACGCGACCGGCGTCCATCACCAGCGTGTCGTCGGCTAGCAAGGCAAACGACAGCTCGTGCAAAACGCTGACCACGGTGGTGCCCTGTGCCACCAGGGCGCGCACGGCTTCCATCCAGTCGGTCTGGTGCGGCGGGTCCAGGTTGGCAAGCGGCTCGTCCATCAGCAGCACCTGCGCCTGCACCGCCATGGCGCGGGCCAGCAGCACGCGCTGGCGCTCGCCGCCGGACAGCTCGGCCACCGGGCGGTGGCGCCATTCCCAGGCCTGGGTCTGGCGCAGGCAGCGCTCGACGATGGCATGGTCTTTCGCGCTGGGCGATGCCAGCCAAGGCTGGTGCGGCAAACGGCCCAGCAAGGCGACATCGAGCACGGTCAAATCTTCGGTCACCACTTCGCCCTGACCCAGCCAGGCCAGCGCCTGGGCGCGCTGCTTGCGCGGCCAGTTCTGCACGGGCTTGCCAAGCAGGCTCACCTGGCCTTGCATGCTGTTCGCCGGCCACAGGCCGCACAGTGCCTTGAGCAAGCTGGATTTGCCAGCGCCATTGGGGCCGACAATGCTGGTCCAGCGCCCTTGGGCAAAGCCAGCGGACAGCTCGCGCAGAATCGGTTTGCCGTGCACGCTGGCGCTGAGAGCCTGCGCACTGAGCGCGATTTTTTCTGGCGTTTGGAACTCTGCCATTACATTGCTCCTGCCGCACGCGTGCTGCGGTGCATGCGCCACAGCAAATAGGTGCCGCCCAGTGCAGCAGTGAGCACGCCCACCGGCAGCTCTTGTGGTGCCACCAGCCAGCGCGCCAGAATGTCGGCCGCCAACAGCAAGGTGCCGCCCATGGCTGCGGCCAACAAAGTGCTGCGGCCATGGCCAACGCGCACCAGGCTGCGCACCAGGTGCGGTGCGGCCAAGCCCACAAAAGCAATCAAGCCGGTTTGTGCCACCGAAGTGCCGGTGGCCAGCGCCAGCACGGCTACCAGGCCGTAACGCAATTGCGTCAGCGGCAGACCCAGGCTGTTGGCGGTGGCTTCGCCCAAGGTCAAACCATCGAGCACGCGCGAGCAAGCCCAGGTGGCCAGCGCGCAGAACAAGAGCACAGCCGCCATCAGCGCACAACCTTCCCAGCCGACAAAAGCCGAGGTGCCCAAGGTGAAGGCTTGCATGGCTTGCAGAATGTCGGGGTGTTTCAACTCCAGCAGATCGCGCACAGCGCCCAGCACCACGCCCACAATCACGCCGGCCAGCAGCAGGCGCAAAGTGTTTTGCACATTGCGCGCCAGCACCACGGTCAGCGCCACGGCGCAGGCAGCGCCTGCGAATGCCATGCCCGTCATGCCCAGGCGGTAAACCAGGCTCAGGCTGGTGATGGACGATCCCATCAGCACCAAACCCAGCGCGCTGCCCAGCGATGCACCGGACGCACTGCCCAGCAAATACGGATCGGCCAGCGGATTGCGAAACAAGCCTTGCGCCACCGCACCTGCCAGGCCCAGCAAAGCGCCGGCCAGCCAGGCGCCGAGCGAACGCGGCAGGCGGATATCCATCACGATTTGCCACGAGATCGGGTCTTCGCGCATGCGCAGCACGCTCTCCCAACCGGTGCTGCCCACGCTGGCGCCCAGCATCAGCAGCACAAAGGAGAGTAGCAACAACACCACGGCCAGTACCGTGCTGCGGCGCTGGCCGGGAGCGGCTTCTGGCGCTGCTGCGGGCAAAGCGGCTGCCATCAACGCTGCGCCTCCGCGCCCTGCTTTTTGGGCGCTTTGTCAACCAGGCACTGGGCAATCAAATGCGCGGCCTCGGCCATGCGCGGGCCGGGACGCACGATGGTGTACGAATCCTGATCGCTGAACACGCACAGATGCCCACCTTTGATGGCCTTGAGGTTGTTCCAGCCCGGGTAGCTGGTAGCAGCCTGCATGCTGCGGTTGCCCAGCAAGATGACATCGGGCTGAGCGCGCAGCAAGAACTCGGGGCTCAGGCGCGGGAACGGCCCCAGCTCAGCGGGCACCACGTTGCCCACGCCCAGTTGGCTGAGTATTTCGCCAATGAAAGACTGCGGGCCAGCCGCATAAGGGCCACGGCTCACTTCAAAATACACGCGGGTGTTTTTGATGCTGGCCGGCACCAATTGTGCGGCTTCGACCACGCCCGCTTGCAACTCGCGCCACACGCGCTCTGACCCTTGCTCGGGCGGCACACCCAGCAGCTGGCCCAGTTGGCCCAGCACCTTGTGCACGCCGGCTTGCGATTTCACCTCCAGCGCCACCACTTTGACGCCCAGCGCCTCCAGCCGTTCGGCCACCTTGGAGGCGTTGGAGAGCAAGACCAGATCGGGCTTGAGCGCCACGATCGATTCCACGCTCGGGTCCAGCCCGCCGCCCACCACGGGCAGTTTTTTGACCGCTGCCGGCCAGTCCGAATAACGGTCCACGCCCACCAAGCGGTCGCACAGGCCCAGCGCACATGTGCCTTCGGTGAGCGATGGCAGCAGACTGACAATGCGCTGCGGCGGCTTGGCCAGCAGCACGGTTTTGCCGCGGTCGTCGGTAACAGGCTGCGGCGCCTGGCGTGCCGATTCGGCAAAGACTGGAACAGTGGCCGCGCGCTCGGCGGCAGACTGGTTTTGCGCGGAGGCCGCAGTAGCGGAAAACGCGCACAGCAGCGCAACGGCACTGGCAGTAATGTGCCAAAAAAGAGGAGCTTTCGAGCGGGGCATCATTTCATCTGCAGCGGCAAACCTGCCGCCATGAAGGTGACACGGTTGCAAACCGCAGCCGTTTGTTGGTTGAGCGTGCCCAGCGCATCGACAAAGGCGCGCACTTCGCGCCCCAGCGGGATCACGCCCAGACCGATTTCGTTGCTGACCAGAATGACCGGGCCTCGCGCTTGCTGCAGCGCTTGCAAAAAGAGCGCGGCCTGCGCCGGCCAAGTGTCCTCGTCGTCTTGCGGCGTTACCAGATCAGGCGCAGGCATCAGCCAGTTGGTGAGCCACAGGGTGAGGCAATCCACAATCAGCAGATGCTGCGGCGAGCTGTGCGCAGCAATGGCCTGCGCTACGGCACGCGGTGCTTCCAGGGTGGCGAGCTGCGCCACTCGCTCAGCGCGGTCGCGCTGGTGGCGGGCAATGCGCTCGCGCATTTCTGCATCGTA
Organism: Comamonas trifloxystrobinivorans; assembly: GCF_043359985.1. NCBI lineage: Bacteria > Pseudomonadati > Pseudomonadota > Betaproteobacteria > Burkholderiales > Comamonadaceae > Comamonas > Comamonas trifloxystrobinivorans. The sequence continues at coordinate 163,751 of NZ_JBHZGV010000009.1, read as the reverse complement.
GGCCGTGCCAGTGGCTATCAAACTGGCGCGGTGTGAGGCATCGGCCTGCAGCCATTGGCGTGCCAACAGCTCAGCCTGGCGCGATTTGCCCGATTTTTGGCCGCCCAACAGCAAGAGCTTGAGCGCTGCGCCGGTTGGATAAAACAGGTGGTCTGCCATGGCCGCCATCTTATTCAGTCAGCGTGGGCACGGCGGCTTGCCAGGCTTGCGCATCGACCACCGTTTGCGGCGCACCCAGCAAAGCGGCCACCGCCTGCGGGCAAGAGGCAAACCAGGCGTGGAAGTAGCTGGCGTGGATGCTGCCGTGGCTGTAGAGCGCCTCGCCCTTGCCTGCTTCAGGCGCTTGGCCGGGGCGGCTGCTGCGCGCCAAGGTGGCAGCTTCGCTCTCCAGCCGCGAATAGTGGAAAGTGTGGCCGCGCAGCAAACCCCAAGGCGTTGCCAGTTGCTGCATGCCCAGGCCGGCCAGGCGCTGCTGCATTTGCGCTTGCGCGGGCAGCAGATCCCAGAGTTTGTGCCAGCGGCCTTCCAGATCGGTCAGGCCTTCGGCCAGCGCCACCATGCCGCCGCATTCGGCCCAGACTGGCTTGTTCTGCTCCAGGTGGGATTGCAGATCGAGCTGCAGGCCAGCATTGGCCTGCAGCGCGGGCAAATGCAGTTCAGGGTAACCGCCGGGCAACCACAAGGCATCGCAAGCGGGCAAGCGCTCGCCGGCTACCGGCGAGAAAAACACCAGCTCGGCGCCCATGGCTTGCAAGCATTCCAGGTTGGCGGTGTAGATAAAGCTGAAAGCCGCATCGCGGGCCACGGCAATGCGCTTGCCGGCCAGCAACTCTGGCACGGCAGGCACAGCAGGCGGCGCCACAAAATCAACCGACCAGCGCGCTTGCCATTCAGACCAAGGCAGTTGGCCCAACGGGGTTTGCGCCAGCACATCGGCAGCGGCGTCTAGGCGCTGCATGGCATCGGGCAGCTCGTGCGCCGCGATCAGGCCCAGGTGGCGCTCTGGCAGCAGGTTGGCGCGTGGCGCACTGCCTTCGCGCTGCACCTGCTGCATGGCGCCCAGCCACAGAGCCGGGTCGCGCAGGCCTTCGCGCAGCAAGTTGCCGTGGTGGGCGCTGGCCACGCGGTTGGCCAGCACGCCAGCCAACTGCAAACCGGGGTCAAAATGCTGCAAGCCATAAGCGATGGCACCGAAGGTACCGGCCATGGCCGCCGCGTCGATAACGACGATGGCCGCCACGCCCAACGCCTTGGCCAGCTCGGCGGCGCTGTTGGCACCGTCGAACAAGCCCATCACGCCTTCGATCAGCAGCACATCGTTGTGTTGCGCGGCCTGGTGCAGGCGTGCGCGCACATCGGCATCGCCGTTCATCCAGCGGTCCAGCGCGTGTACCGGCTGGCCGCTGGCCAACCGGTGCCATTGCGGATCGAGAAAATCCGGCCCGCATTTGAACACCTGCACGCGCCGCCCGGCGCGGGCATGCAACCGCGCCAAGGCAGCGGTGACCGTGGTTTTGCCTTGCCCGGAGGCCGGCGCTGCCACCAGCAGCGCCACGCAACGAACAGCTGCGGCAGAGGAATGCACTGCTTCAGTCACGGCTTATTGCGGCATCCACTTGATGCCGGCGTAGAAGCTGCGGCCTTCGTTGGCGTAGGTGCGCGCGGTTTCGTACTTCTTGTCGGTCAGGTTGTTGATGCGGGCGATAAAGCTGAAATCCTTGGCGATCTGCGTTGCGGCCGACAGATTGAACAAGGTGTAGCCACCCAGCACATTGGTGTTGGCTGCGTTGTCAAAACGCTTGGCCGTGGCCTGCATGTCAGCCCCCAGATCCCAGCCAGCCAAGCGCGTATCCACGCCCAGCGAGGCAAAGCGCTTGGCGCGGCGTGCCAGCAGCTTGTCGGTATCGCGGTCGCGCGGGTTCTGGAAATCGACCGAGCCGCGCAGGTTGAACTGGCCCAGCTTGGTGGTGCCGGCCAAGGTGATGCCTTCGAGGCGCGCGCGGCCCACATTGCTGTAGCAGCCGCCATAAGGGCCGGAGTTGCCAGCGCAAGTGCCCGTGCTGCTGACCCAGTTGATCAGCTCGGTGACGTTGTTGCGGTAGACGGTGGCCGAGAAGCTGTTGCTGCCTTGCGCCCAGCGCAGGCCCAGTTCGGCGTTCTTGCTTTCTTCGGGCTTGAGCGACGGATCGCCATACATGCTGAAGCGCTGGTACAGCGTAGGCGCGCGGAAAGCCGTGCCCACCGTGGCGGTGGCGCGCCAGTTGGGCGCAAACTCGTAGCCGTAAGCCGCGCTGCCCGTGGTTTTGCCACCGAATTCGCTGTCGTCATCACGGCGCAGGTTCAGTTGCACGGTGTGCGCACCGCTGTGCAGGCCGTAGCCCAGCGCCAGCGCGTTCTGGCTGCGGTCGCGGTTGATGTCGCCGTTGACCAGCGTGTCTTCGCGGCGCTCCAGCGCAGCCGTCAGTGTGTGCACGCCATAGCGCCACTCGTTCTGGAACAGGTAGTTGTGCAGGCGCGTATCGGTTTCGTAGGGCGAGGGGCGGGTTTCGTAGTAGTCGCGCGACTGGGTGAACTGCAGCTTGGTGCTGTAGTTGTCGGTCCATTGCGACTGCCAGTTCAGGCCCAGCGCATACATTTTGTTGATGCTGCGGTCGTCTTGCTGGCTGGTGTCGTAGCCGGAATTCATATCGCTGGCCAGCATGGTCGCTTCCAGACGCTGCTGCTTGTTGATCTGGTAGCCCAGGCGGGCATTGATGGCGTTGTTGCGGTAGCCATCTTTGTCGGGATTGGCGGTGGCCGTGTTGCGGGCATTGAAGCCGTCGGACTGCGCGCGGTTCAGGCCCAGCGAGTAATCCCAAGCACCTGCGCCGCCCGAGATGCCGGCCTCGGCCGTGTAGGTACCACGGTTGCCCACGCCAAAACCGACGTAGGGCTTGGGTGCGCCTTCGCCTTTTTTGGTGAAAATCTGCACCACGCCGCCCATGGCGTCCGAGCCATACACGGCAGCGGCCGGGCCGCGCAAGACTTCCACGCGCTCAATCAGCGCCAAGGGCAGCGACTGCCAGGAGGCACCGCCGGTGGATTGCGAATCCAGGCGCACGCCGTCTACATACACCGCCGTGAAGCGCGATTCCGCACCGCGGATGAAAACGCTAGTGGCCGCGCCCGGGCCGCCGTTGCGGGTGATCTGGATGCCGGGCACGCGCGCCAGCACATCGGCGATGGCGCCCGGCCCTTGGCGCTGCAGGGTTTTGTCGTCGATGATCGACATGTCGGCCGTCAAATCCGACAGCGGCTGCTCAATGCGGTTGGCGGTTACCACCATTTCCTGCAAGGTTTTACCCTCTGTTGCATCCGCGCTGGCGGCCTCTTGGGCCTGGGCGCCGGCAGCGGCCAGCAAGGCGGCAGCCAGGGCTACGCGCCGGGGCGAGAAAGACAGGGTGGACAAGGCAACAGCGGACTCAGGCGCAGACAGGCGCACCAGCGGCAAGTGGGATTTCATGGGAATCTCAGGCGATAACTACCCCGCGCCAGCCTCCCCGCCGGCAAATGGGGAAAAACAGAAGCGGCACGCCTGTCAGGCAGACGCACCGCAGTCCTCAGCGTTGGCCGGTATCCGGGCTGACGATGTCACAGCGCGCGCCTTCCCAAACACTTGTTCAAGGTATTCAGTGGCAATATTGCGGCTGCAGATGGCGTACAGCCATCGATCGCTTACCGTTGCGGGGGCAGCGCAGGTTGGGCATGGCTTGTAGGGCACAAGCGAACTCCCCTGCTTCCCGTTGAACTGCCAGGGTGTGAACCACCGTGGCGAGCACCAACGGGTACAATTTTATCGTCTTTACTGTTGCGCAATCAAAAACTGTCTCTCTATGGTCACTACGCCTTCTTTGGACCTGATGTTGGAACGGGTGGAAGCCTTGCTGACCCGCCACGAACAACTACAACGCGCGCACGCCGAACTGCAAGAGCAGATGGCCTCCCTCACCCAGGAACGCGACTCCCTGCAATCGCGCCTGACAGCCGCCCGCTCGCGCGTGGACGCGCTGATCGAACGCCTGCCCAAGACTTTTGACCAGGACGAATCATGAAGCAGCTTGAAGTACACATCATGCAGCAAAGCTATATGCTGGGCTGCCCCGAAGGCCAGGAAGAGCGCCTGCTGGCAGCGGTCAAGCAGGTGGACGACGCCATGTGCGGCATCCGCGACAGCGGCAAGATCCGCGGCCGCGAGCGCATTGCCGTGCTGGCCGCGTTGAACATGGCTTTTGACCTGCTCGACCTGAAAACCCAGAACACCGAGCTGAACCAGCAAGCCGAACAGGCCCGCAGCGAAGCGGCGGCACAGCCCGCTGCCGCCAGCGGCCAGGCATCGCTGAACTGGGACGAGCCGCGCCTGCAAGCTATCATGCAGCGCCTCGACGCAGCCACCAGCGACACGGCTGCGGCCGCAACCGCCAACGCCACCGCCGCCTCCTGAGGCACTCAATCCCCACGCATGGGCAGCGGTTGCAACACAGATTGCCGCCCATTGCAAGGATTTGGCAAAAAACCAGCAGCCAGCGCTTTCCCATCAAGCACTGGCTGCTACTATTTTTGCCCCAGTTTCGGACATTGAATTGGCATTTTGGGCCGGCAACCAGGCCCCAGCCGGTACAATGGAAGCGTTCGCAGCCCTGCCGGACTTTATAGTTCCTTGAACCAATGCTCTACGAGCACGGGCTTGGTACATCACCTGTTGAGCGTGATCGTCTCGCGTCAGATGAACCCAACGACAGGTTGCCCTCGCCCACCTGAACCCCCGGTTCAGGATGACGGTCCGGTGGATCCGCTGCGAACACCTCATTTGGGGCGGCCGCCCTCCAGCGCTGCCACCCGTCAGCTTCTCCTCTCCGCTGCGGCGGGGCTTTCAGGCCACCTGAGTCAGGTGGCCTTTTTCCTGCGCGAACGCCCACCATGACCGATCCTCTCGTATTGCTCCCGCTCTCGTGCTTGGGCCTGATCACCGGTTTTCTGGCAGGTTTGCTCGGCATTGGCGGCGGCATGGTGCTGGTGCCTTTCATGACCTACATCCTGGGCACGCAGGCGGTGGCGCCAGAGCTGGCGATCAAGATGGCGATTGCCACCTCGATGGCCACCATCATGTTCACCTCGGTCTCCAGCGTGCGCGCCCACCACAAGCGCGGCGCCGTGCGCTGGGACATCGTCAAACGCCTCGCGCCCGGCATTGTGCTGGGTGGGCTGGTGGCTAGCCTGGGCATTTTTGCTTTGCTCAAAGGCACTTACCTGGGTTTGTTTTTTGGCCTGTTTGTCGGCTACTCGGCGTTGCGCATGTTCCGCAAGTCGAGCGCGCCAAGCAGCACCCGCACCATGCCTGGTACCGGCGGCCAACTGGCGGCTGGCAGCGTGATCGGAGGCTTATCTGGATTGGTGGGAGCCGGCGGCGCTTTTATCAGCGTGCCTTTCATGACCTGGTGCAACGTGCCCATCCACAACGCAGTGGCCACCAGCGCTGCGCTGGGCTTCCCGATTGCGGTGACGAACGTGATCGGCTTCATGCTGGCCGGCCTGCATGCGCAAAACCTGCCACCACATTCGCTGGGCTATATCTGGCTGCCGGGCCTGGTGGCCGTAGCCGTTTGCAGCGTGCTGACGGCACCACTGGGCGCCAAGGCGGCGCACCAGCTGCCCGTGGCGCAACTCAAGAAAATCTTTGGCGGCATTTTGCTGTGCCTGGCCATGTACATGCTGTACAAAAGCCTGGCGGCACTTTCTGCCTGAAGCGTAACGGGTGCTGAGCCGCAGCCCATGCGGCCCACCACCCGCGCTGACTCGTTCAGATGATTTTGGAAAAACGGGCCCGCGTGCGGTCGGCTTGCAGATACTTGTCAAACACCATGGCCACGCCGCGCACAAAGTACCAGCCCAGCTCGGTCACATTGATCGCCTCTGGCGTGATCTCGACCAGGCCCTGCTCCACCAAGGGCTGCAGTTGCTCCAGCTCAGCGGCAAAGTACTGGCGAAAATCGACCAGCCATGATTGCTCGACCGACTCCAGCACCACCGTGCCCTGGCACATCAGGCTCATGATCACGCAGCGGCGCAGCATGTCGTCCCGGCCCAGCGCCAAGCCGCGCACCACGGGGATCTGGCCTTGGTCGATCAGGTCGTAATACTCTTCCAGCGTTTTGGCGTTCTGGCTGTAGGTGGCACCGATTTTGCCAATGGCCGACACGCCCAGCGCCATCAGATCGCAATCGGGTTGCGTGCTGTAGCCCTGAAAGTTGCGGTGCAGGCGCCCTTGGCGCTTGGCCACGGCCAGCCCATCGCCAGGCAAAGCAAAATGGTCCATGCCCACATAGACATAGCCCGCCGCCTGCAGACTCTCCAAAGCCATCGCCAACATGGACAGCTTGTCGACCGGGTTGGGCAGCTCCTGCACAGCAATGCGGCGCTGGGGCTTGAAGCGCTCGGGCAAATGTGCATAGGCGTACAGCGCAATGCGATCGGGGCGCAGCAGACAGACTTGCTCCATGGTGCGGGCAAAACTGGCCGGTGTTTGCTGCGGCAGGCCGTAGATCAAATCGATATTGATGGACTCAAAGCCGATGGCGCGCGCCTGCGCCACCAAATCAAACACCTGCTCGGCGGGCTGCTCTCGGTGCACGGCTTTTTGCACCTGCGGGTCAAAATCCTGCACGCCAAAGCTCAAACGGTTAAAGCCCACACTGTAGAGATGGCGGAGTCGCGCCGGCGTCACTGTTCTGGGATCGACCTCTATAGAGTATTCGCCCCCCGGCTGCAGCTGAAAGCGTGCACGCACCATTTCCATCAGGCGTGTGAGTGCTTCATCACTCAGGAAGGTTGGCGAGCCGCCACCCAGATGCAACTGGCTGACAGGCTGATTGCTGCGGCAATGCGCCAACTGCAAATCGAGTTCGCGCTCCAGATAGTCCAGGTATTCGTCGGCGCGCTCGGGGTGCTTGGTGATAATCTTGTTGCAAGCGCAGTAGTAGCACAGCGACTCGCAAAACGGTATGTGCACATACAGCGACAACGGCACCAAACGGCTACCCAAACCAGCACTGCGCTGCTCCAGCGCTCGTCGGTAGCCATCCGCATCAAAGGCTTCAACAAAGCGGTCTGCGGTAGGATACGAAGTGTAACGCGGGCCGGATACATCGAACCGGCGCAGCAAGTCGGGGGTCAAGGCCATCATGATCTCTCTTCTTTTAGAAGCTGCAATGTGCCGCAAGCGGACGCCCATGTCCTTGACTTATGTCAAGGATCATTTTTACGCCTCCGTACACAATGAGGCTAAGTGTGGAACCTTTGTTTCTACACAATTTTTTGTAACCGGATATTGACACATGACACCCAACGCGATCAAAGTGGCCTGCTCCAACTGCAATCTGCGCGAGTTGTGCATGCCCGTCGGCCTTTCATCCGATCAAATGGATCGTATTGACGAGCTTGTTGCCACCCGCCGCAGAATCAAACGAGGAACCGCCCTGTTCCGCAATGGCGAGGCTTTCAACTCGCTCTATGCGATCCGCACCGGTTTTTTCAAAACCACCATCGCCACCGAAGATGGTCGTGACCAGGTCACCGGCTTCCAGATGGCGGGCGAGATCATCGGGCTGGATGGCATCGTCAACGACCGCCATTCCTGCGACGCGATTGCGCTGGAAGATGCGGAAGTCTGCGTCATGCCCTATTCCACGCTCGAAGAGCTCTCGCGCGAAGTCAACGCGCTGCAGCACCACGTGCACAAGGTGATGAGCCGCGAGATCGTGCGCGAGCACGGCGTCATGCTGCTGCTGGGCAGCATGCGTGCAGAAGAGCGCCTGGCCGCCTTCCTGCTGAACCTGGTGCAGCGCCTGCACACGCGCGGCTTCTCGCAGTCCGAGCTGATCCTGCGCATGACGCGCGAAGAGATCGGCAGCTACCTGGGCCTGAAGCTCGAAACCGTCAGCCGCACTTTCTCGAAGTTCGCCGAAGAAGCCATCATCGAAGTCAAGCAGCGCCACGTCCGTATTCTGGATACGGACAAACTCCATGCGCTGGTTAACAACCAGCACTGCGGCGTGTAATCACAGCGCCAAAACACCTGCATCAGTGCTGATTTGGCGCAAAGTCTGGTAGTTATGCATGCGCTAAGGTGATCGGCTCGCTGCAACCAGTGCTCGCCAACTTTTCCCGGCGGGTGCTCTAGCCCACACCAAAAAGGAGCTGCTGATGTACCACCATATTCTGCTTGCCACCGACGGATCGGAACTGTCCAACAAAGCGGTGCAACACGCACTGGCACTGGCCAAACTGGGCAAGACGCAAGTCACCGCCGTCAATATTTCGCCCAACTATCCGCGCAGCTATTTTGAAGGCAGCACGAATGCTGATCCGGCCGAGATCGCCCGGGTGCAAAAAGGCTGGCTGGATTCGGCGCAGGCCGTGGTCGACAAAGTGGTGGCCGAAGGCGCCAGCGCGGGTGTGCCCGTCAAGGCCCTGGTGGTGCAGTCCGATCTGGTGGCCGAGTCGCTGCTCCGAGTGGCCGACAGCGAGAAGTGCGATCTGATCGTCATGGCCTCGCACGGCTACAAAGGCCTCAAGCGCCTGCTGCTAGGCAGCGAAACCCAGCATGTGCTGACGCACGCCAAGGTGCCAGTGCTGGTACTGCGTTGATCGCATAAGCACAATTACAGGCCCACGCGCCCAACCCCCCAAAAAAAGAGAAGGCTCCCGGCCTTCTCTTTTTTGCGTCCATGGACACCATTGCAGCCGCCAGCTGGGCTGACGGCTGTGGCCGGATTCAGGCCTTGAACAGATCCTGGTACTGCGCGCGCAGCAGGTTTTTCTGCACCTTGCCCATGGTGTTGCGAGGCAGCTCGGCCACCACAAAGCAGCGCTTGGGGATTTTGAAATTGGCCAGCTGGTTTTTCAGCGTGCTGATGATGCCGTCCGCATCCGGGCTCTGGCCGGGTTTGGCAATCACCACGGCCACGCCGACTTCACCAAAATCCGGGTGTGGCACGCCTACCAGCGCACTTTCGGCCACGCCGGGCAGCTCGTTGATATAGCCTTCGATCTCGGCCGGATAGACGTTGTAGCCGCCCGAGATGATCAGGTCTTTGCTGCGGCCGACAATCGTCACATAGCCGCGCTCGTCGAGCTTACCCACGTCGCCGGTCTTGAACCAGCCATCGGCGGTGAACTCTTCGGCCGTTTTCTCCGGCATGCGCCAGTAGCCGCTGAACACGTTGGGCCCTTGCACCTGGATATTGCCAATCTCACCCACCGGCAAAGCCTGGCCATCGTCGCCATGCACACGTACGCCCACGCCGGGCAGCGGAAAGCCGACGGTGCCACCGCGGCGCTCGTCCTGGTGGTTGTAACGGCTGTCGGCGCGGTAAGGGTTGGAGACCAGCATGATGGTTTCGCTCATGCCGTAGCGCTCCAAAATCGTGTGGCCGGTGCGGGTTTGCCACTCGCGGAAAGTCTCGATCAGCAGCGGCGCCGAGCCCGAGATGAACAAGCGCATGTGCTTGGTGCTCTCTTTGCTGAGTGCCGGCTCCGCCAGCATGCGCACATACAAGGTGGGCACGCCCATGAAAACCGTGGCGCGCGCCATGGCCGCGATCACCGCCTTGGGCTCGAACTTGGCGAACCAGAGCATCTTGCTGCCGTTGAGCAGTGCAGCGTGAATGGCAACGAACAGGCCGTGCACGTGGAAGATCGGGAGCGCATGGATGAGCACATCGCCTTTTTCCCAGCCCCAATAGTCTTTCAGCATCACCGCATTGCTCAGCAGGTTGCCGTGGCTGAGCATCGCGCCTTTGCTGCGGCCCGTGGTGCCGCTGGTGTAGAGAATGGCCGCCATGTCATCTGCGGTTTTAACGGCTGGCTCGTGCTCCTCGGCACAGTGCACCGCACGCTCCAACAAGGTGCCGCTGCGGTCTTCGCCCAGTGTGAAAACGCTTCGCGTGCCGCACTGGAAAGCAATTTTCGAGACCCAGCCAAAGTTTTGCGGCGAGCACACCACCACGGCCGGCTCGGCGTTGGTGATGAAGTATTCGATTTCAGCGCTTTGGTAGGCCGTGTTCAGGGGCAGGAACACATAGCCGGCGCGCAAGGTGGCCAGGTACAGCGCCATGGCTTCGACCGATTTTTCCACCTGCACCGCCACTCGGCTGCCGCTCGGGATCTTCAGACTGTCCAGCAGGTTGGCGATGCGGGCGCTCATGCGCTCCAGATCGCGCCAACTGTAGTTCAGCGGCTCGCCGCTGGGGGAGGTGGTTTCGACCGCCACCTCGTCCAGATTGCTGGGGAATGCGTCGCGCAGTGCGCAAAACAAATTGTGATTTTTCATGCTTGTCTTCTTGCTTGGTGGTGTTGTACGCGGCTGTGCTCACCGCTTTCAAAATAAAAATCAGCCCTCAAAATTGCGCCGGGCGCTTGGCGATAAAGGCGGCAATGCCTTCACGGTGTTCGGCCGAATCGGCGTACGCATAGGGCTGCGCCAATGCGGGTGCCGCTATATCGCCAGCCGCCAAGGCGCGCAGGGTTTGTTTGTTGAGCCGAGCCGCCTGCGGCGCCAGCCGTGCAATGCGCTGCGCGGTTTCATCCACATGCTCAGCAAGCGCCTCAGCACTTTGGCAGCGGCTGAGAAAACCGCTGGCCAGCATGTCGGCAGCGCCAAACACTGCGGCTTCCAACAGCATTTGCCGCGCCTTCAGGCTGCCGATCTGGCTGGCCACCAACGCAGCTTCTTTGGGTGCCATCGGAAAACCGAGCTTGGCAATGGGCGCACCAAATTTGGCGTTGTCGGCTGCAACGCGGATGTCGCAGCAGCTGGCGATCTCCACGCCTGCGCCCATACATGCACCACGGATGGCGGCCACTATCGGCACATCGCACTGCAGCATGGCGTTCAGGCCGGCCCAGACTTCGTCTTCATGGAAAGCGGCCAAGGTGTCGGGCGCAAAGCGAAAGCTCTCGTACTCGGAGATATCACCGCCTGCACAAAAAGCCTCGCCTGCGCCTTCGACCACAATGCAGCGCAGAGCCGTGTTGCGCTGCAAGCTTTCAAACACGGCCCGCAGCTCGCGCCACATGGCCCGCGACATGGCGTTGAGCTTGCCGGGGTGGTCCAACACCACCCGCACCACGGCCGCGTTTTGCGCCGCACCGCTCTCACCCGTTTTCCAGTGCTCCACCCGAACCTGACCAGCCATCCACCCGCTCCTGTTGCTATTCGATCTTGGCGCCCGAGGCTTTTACCACCTCGGCCCAGCGCTTGACCTCATCATTCACAAAGGCCGCAAACTGCGGCTGCGTCATGCTGCCATAGTCGGCACCGTTTTTCGCCCAGACGGCCTTGATTTCTTCCGAGGCGCCCATGCGTTGGATCTCTTCGAGCATGCGCGCCTGCACTTCGGGCGGCGTGCCTTTGATGGCCCACAGCCCGTACCAGGTGGTGACCGTGTAATCGGGCAGGCCCACTTCGGCCGCGCAAGGCACATCGGGCAGCGAAGGGTTGCGTTTATTGCCCGCCACCATCAAACACTTGATACGGCCAGCCGCAATGTGCGCGGCCGATGAGCCCAGGCCGTCAAACAACATGTCCACATTGCCAGCAATCAGGTCTTGCAGCGCCGGGCCCGCTCCCTTGTAAGGCACATGCATGATGTCGGTTTTGCTCTGAATTTTGAACAGTTCGCCAGCCAAATGGTGGCTACTACCCGCGCCAGCCGATGCATAGCTCATCCTGCCGGGGTTGGCCTTGATCTGGGCGATCAGCTCCTGCATGGTGTTGGCGCTGACTTTTTTGGGGTTCACCACCACCACCTGTGGCACGGTGGCCAGCAGCGCCAGCGGCACCAAGTCTTTTTGGATGTCGTAATCGAGCTTGGGGTAGACCGAAGGCGCAATCACGTGGTGCGTGCCGCCCATGAAAAAATGGTAGCCGTCGCTGGGCTGGCGCGCTGCAAAGCTGGCGCCCAAGGTGCCGCCAGCGCCGCCCTTGTTGTCGATCACCAAGGTTTTGCCCGTGGTTTTGGCGAACTGCGACGACAGCGGGCGCGCAAACGCATCCGTGCCACCGCCAGCGGGAAAAGGCACCACCCAGGTGACCGGCTTGTTGGGCCAGTCTTTGGCACTGTTGGCCAGCGCCCATACCGGCAGGCCTGCGGCCGCCATGCCGGCCGCCACCTGGCCGAGAAAATGCCGCCTGGGCTGACCCTGCCAACCCATATCTTGCTTGTGCTTATTCATGCTTGTCTCCTTAATGTTGTTGTACGGCCCGCTTGGGCGCATGGGCTTGCGCTTTGGGGCCGCTGGATTCACTCACTGACACTCGCTCTCTCACCCTGGCCCGCCGCGCAGCTGCGCTGGCGAACCATCAACCCTTTCCTATTTTTGGATGGCCAAGACGCTCAGGTCTTGGCTTGTGACTCAATGGCTGACGACACCGGCACCTTGCCTTGGGCCAGCAAGGCGCGGTGCTTGTCCAGGCGCTTCAGATCGTAGAGATAGTTCACCATCAGGCCATAGGATTGTTTGACGCCCTTGGCCGACGGATCGCCCGCCCAATTGAGCCGCTCCACGCGCGCGCCATTGCCCAGGTGGAAGCGCGCCACCGGGTCGGCCGGACGCTCTTTCACCAGGGTTTTTCCCAGGTACACGGCCGCCGCATGCTGCAGCAATTTGGCTTGCGGGCTGGCCACATCCAGCTCCAGCGGCTGCTCGCAAGCGGCCAGCCATTGCGCAGCGCTGGCTGCTTCGTCTCCCAGGGCCTTGGCCACTTCGCCTCGCAAGCGCTTGTCGGCCGATTCCCAGACGGCGTCGGCGTTCTTGCCCAACCAGCTGCGAAAACCCGGAATCGGCGACAGCGTGGCAAATTGGCGCAGCTTGGGGAACTCCTGCAGCAACTGCTCGACCACGTTTTTGATGAGCGAATCGCCAAAGCTCACGCCGCGCAGGCCAGTTTGCGTATTGCTGATCGAGTAGAAAATCGCCGTGCTGGCCTTGCTCAGATCGGCCGCGGCGGCCTTTTCGTCGAGCAGCGGCGTGATCGAGTCCGACATCTTGTCGACCAGCGCCACCTCCACAAAAATCAGCGGCTCATTGGGCAGGCGCGGGTGGAAAAAGCCGTAGCAGCGGCGGTCGCTGTCGAGGCGGTTTTTCAGGTCGTCCCAGCTGCGGATGTCGTGCACCGCTTCGTACTTGATCAGCTTTTCGAGCAGCGATGCGGGCGAATCCCAGTTGAGGCTGCGCATCTCCAAAAACGCCACGTCAAACCAGGTCGAGAACAGGTATTCCAGATCGGCGTCGAGCGCGCCCAGCCAGTCGTTGGCCTTGAGCTGTGGCAGCAGTTCGGCGCGCAAATCCAGCAAAAAGCGCATGCCTTGGGGCGGCACGGCAAAGCGCTGCAGCAGGCGCAGGCGCGGTGTCAGCATGGCGCGGCGCAGTTGGCGCTCGGCCGCGCCCATGCTCGCTGTGCCAATGGCATCTTCGTACTTTTGCCGCACTTGCTGGATTTTGGCCACATCGGGCACAAACTGCTCGCACAGCAGGTGCCACAAATCCAGCCGCTGTTCGGCCGAGGCCTTGCCATACCACTGCATCACCTGCTCGGCCAGGCGCCCGCCTTCGATATCGCTCAGCTCGCTGGCCGCCGCACCTTGCAGATCGGCCAGCAGGCGGCGCAGCTCGCGCGGCGACAGCACTTCGCTGCCCCGGCGCAAGGTGGCTTTCAGGCGCTCGGTGGTGTTGCGCTCGGTGCCGGCATCCGTGCCAGTACCCAGTTCGGTGGGAATGCCGACGGAGCGCAACCAGGCTGCGCTTTTGTGCAGCCAGCTGCTGGCGCCGCTGTCAGGAATGGTGTCGCTCATATGCTGATCCTCGAAAGTGACAATGTCGTCATGCGTTGCAGCGCCTTGCGCTGCTGCAGCAAATGGTGGCGCATGGCTTGCTCGGCGCCGCCTGCGTCGCCCGCCACCATGGCCGCGTAGATGTTCAGGTGCTCTTGCAAGCTGCCCAGCAAGCGGCCGGGCGCGCTCAGCTGCTGCAGGCGCGCCAGGCGCAGAATGCGGCGCAAGTCGCCAATCGTCTGCGCCAGCCAGCGGTTATCGGCCAGGGTGATGAAGGCTTCGTGAATCTGGTAGTTCATGCGGTAGTAGCCTTCTATGTCGCCCGACTCCCCGCAATGCGTCAGCTGCTCGTGCAAGACGTCGAGCACCGCGCGGTCAGCCGGGCTGAGCTTGTTGGTGGCTTCGAAAGCGGCCCGCCCTTCCAGCAAGGCAATCACGGGAAAGATGTCGTCGAGATCGCGGTCGGTGATGGTGGCCACAAAGCAGCCCCGGCGCGGCTCATGGCGCAGCAGGCCTTCGGAGACCAACAGCTTGAGCGCCTCGCGCAGCGGCGTGCGCGATACGTAGAGGCGCTCGCACAGCGTTTTCTCGTCGAGCAACTCGCCGGGCTCCAGCTCGCCGGCAAAGATCAGGTCCCGCACCTGGTTGGCCACGGTGTCGTGCAAAGGTTGTGCAGCAGTTGCCATCCACTCTCCTCCTGCGCTGCATTGCCGAACTGCCTTGCAAGCCTTGTGGCCGCAATATCCGGCAATGCTTTCTGTAATTATGAGAAATAACAGAGAATTTTGAATTGCGTATTTACACCAATGCCGCTTTTTTTCGCCTGCAAACGCTGTTTTGCAGACGTAGACATGAAAAAAGCAGGCCGAAGCCTGCTTTTGCGAGAGTTTGCGTGAAATGCGGAATCAGCCGCGTTCAGTCCTTGCCGTAAGGATCGAAGTCGAAATACTTGTCGGCAATCTTCTTGTAAGTGCCATTGGCGCGGATAGCGGCAATCGCCTCGTTCAGCTCTTTCTTCAGCTCGGGCTGGCCCTTGCGCAAGGCGATGCTGGCGCCTTCGCCAAAAATCTTCTTGTCGACCAGGGTGTCACTGACGAACTCGAACTTCTGGCCTTCGGGCTTTTTCAAAAAGCCATAGGCAATTTCCACGCTGTCGGCCACCGAGCCGTCGAGGCGGCCGGAGTTGATGTCCAGATAAACCGGGTCGCGGCCGGGGTAAGACACCACATCCACGCCCGCGGGCTTAAGGTAGGTCAGCGCCCATTTTTCCTGGATGCTGGCCTTGAGCACGCCCATTTTCTTGCCTTTGAGCGATTCGGGGCCGGTGTATTGGAAGCCCTTGGGCATCACGATACGGGCACCCGTGTGGTAGTACTTGTTGGAGAAATCAACCACGCGCGCGCGGTCTTCGTTCTTGGCCATCGAGCTGATGATCACGTCGTACTTCTTGGCTTGCAGGCCGGGAATCATGCCGTCCCAGACTTGCTCGACAAACACGCACTTGCGTTTGATCTGCTCGCAGATGGCGTTGGCGATGTCAATGTCGAAACCCGCGGGCTGGCCCGAAGCCAGCTTGTAGGTAAAGGGTTCATACGACAGGTCGACTGCCACCTTCAGGTCCTGCGCCGCCGATGCAGGGGCCGACAAGCCGATCAGTGCTGCAGCGCTCAAGCTCAGCGCCAAAATTTTCTTCATTCGAAACTCCAAGAACGTCTGGGTCCACACCCATTGGCAATGGCCGCCTAGCCCTTGCCACCAGGGCGCAGTATATTACCGGCGCAAGCGCCTCAGGCGCCAGCCAGCACCGGCTGCTGGCGGCCACGGTTCCAGAGGTACAGGCCCAGCACCACCATGGGCACGCACAGCCACTGGCCCATGCTCATGCCCAGCGACAAGAGACCCAGAAAATCGTCCGGCTCGCGGAAATACTCGGCCGTGAAGCGCAGCGCGCCGTAGCCGATCAGGAAAGCGCCAGCCACCTGGCCCTCGCCACGCGGCTTGCGCGAATACCACCACAGCAGCACGAACAGCAGCACGCCTTCGAGCAAAAACTGGTAGATCTGTGAAGGATGGCGCGGCTGCATCGAGCCGCTTTGCGGAAACACCATGGCCCAAGGCAGATCGGCGCTGGCAAAGCGGCCCCACAGCTCGCCATTGATGAAGTTGCCAATGCGGCCCGATGCCAAGCCCAGCGGAATACAAGGCGCCACAAAATCGGCCACCTGCAACCAGGGCCGGCCTTTGAGCTTGGCAAACAGCACCATCGAGACGATCACGCCGATGAGGCCGCCATGGAAGCTCATGCCACCTTGCCAGACCGCGAACACTTCCAGCGGATGGCTGAGGTAGTAGCCCGGCTTGTAGAACAGGCAATAACCCAGGCGCCCGCCCACAATCACGCCCAGCACGCCATAAAAAAGGATGTCTTCCACATCCTTGCGCAGCCAGGCCGATGGCGTGGTGATCGATGCAAACGGCTGGTCCTTGAGGCGGCGAATGCCCAGCAGCAAAAACAGGCCAAAGGCGACCAGATAAGTGAGGCCGTACCAGTGCACGGCGAGCGGGCCGATCTTGATGGCGATGGGATCAAATTGGGGGTACATCAGCATGGCTGGCATTGTGCCGCAGAACCTGGGCAACCGCGTTACAAGCCCAGGGCAGGCCTGCCGGAGCACACCGCTCCTGCCAACATCTGCACGGGTTTGCCGCACAGTTAACGTCAACGCCCCAGCAGCCAGTACATTCCGTGACACGCTGGCGGACAGGCGGCTGAGCGCAGTCATTTAGTCATTTCGACCAAAATAAGCAATCACAATTGCCAATTTGTCGAAACAAAATAGCAATCAGCATTCAATATGTCATAAAACCCTGATGGCAGCGCTATACTGGCGCAGGCGTGCGCAGTTCGGCGCTCGCTAGAATCCTTTTTTCAGCCTTTCTCGCTCACCAACAAGCCATGACATCCACCAGCGTTCCCCTGACCGGTAGTATTGTTGCCCTCATCACCCCCATGCATGCCGACGGCAGCGTGGACTACGCCAGCCTGCGCAAACTGATCGACTGGCATATCGCTGAGGGCACCAACTGCATCGGCGTGGTCGGCACCTCGGGCGAATCGCCCACGGTGACGGTGGAAGAGCACATGGAGATCATCCGTGTGGCGGTGGAGCAATCGAACAAGCGCGTGCCCATCATGGCCGGCTGCGGCGCCAACTCCACCCACGAAGCCATCACCCTGGCCAAGTACGCCAAGAGCGTGGGCGCCGACAGCCAGCTGCAAGTCGTACCCTACTACAACAAGCCCACGCAAGAAGGCCAGTACCTGCACTTCAAGGCAATTGCCGAAGAAGTGGGCGATCTGCCGATCTTCCTGTACAACGTGCCCGGCCGCAGCGTGGCCGACATGCAGCACGAGACCGTGCTGCGCCTGGCAGAGGTGCCGGGCATTGTCGGTATCAAGGAAGCCACCGGAAACATTGAGCGGGCGCAATGGTTGATCAAAGACGCGCCGGCCGGTTTTGGCATCTACTCGGGCGACGATCCCACCGCCGTAGCCCTGATGCTGTGCGGCGGCCACGGCAATGTGAGCGTGACCGCCAACGTCGCGCCTCGCATGATGAGCCAGCTGTGCCAGGCAGCAATTGCCAAGGATGTCGGTCGGGCTATGGAAATTCAGAATAAACTGCTGCCGCTGCACAAGAGCCTGTTCTTGGAGGCCAACCCCATTCCGGTAAAGTGGGCGGCCAGCAAAATGGGGCTGTGCGGCCCAACCCTGCGCCTGCCGATGACCGAGCTGTCTGCCGGTCTGCACGGCACGGTGGAAGCTGCGATGCGTGGAGCCGGCCTGTTATAAAGCCGTCTGCGCATCGTCGTCTCTGTTAAGGATTTGAACGTGAATTCCCTCGCAAAACTCAGCTTGCTGAGCCTGTCTGTCACTTTGGCCGCCTGCAGCGGCACCAGCGATCTGCTCGCCGGTGACAAGATCGACTACAAAAGCGCCACCAAGGCGCCCACGCTGGAAGTGCCTCCGGACCTGACCCAGCTGTCCAAGGACTCACGCTATGTGGTGCCTGGCGGCACCGTCTCGGCCGCCGCCTACCAGGTGCAGCAGGACAACAAGCCCAAGGGCACCGAGGGCACGGCCGTCAGCAAGATTGGCGATGTGCAGATTGAACGCGACGGCAACCAGCGCTGGCTGGTGCTCGACCGCCCGGCCGACAAGGTCTGGGAGCCGGTGAAGGATTTCTGGCAGGAAAGCGGCTTTGCGCTGACCATTGACCGCTCGGATCTGGGCATCATGGAAACCGACTGGGCCGAGAACCGCGCCAAGCTGCCGCAGGACTTCATCCGCAAATCCATCGGCAAGATCTTCGACTCGATCTACTCGACCGGCGAGCAGGACAAGTTCCGCACCCGCATCGAGCGCCGCGCCGATGGCAAGACCGAAATCTATGTGAGCCACCGCGGCATGGAAGAGGTCTACTCGAACAAGGAAAAAGACAGCACCATCTGGCAGCCCCGCAAGGCCGACCCCGAGCTGGAAACCGAGTTCCTGCGTCGCATCATGGTCAAGCTCGGCGTGAGCGAAGAGCAATCGAAGGCGATTGCCGCTGCGCCGCTGGCCCCGGTCACCACCTCGACCATCACCACGCAAAACGGCGCTCCCGTGCTGAAGGTCAACGACCCGTTTGACCGCACCTGGCGCCGCGTGGGCCTGGCGCTGGACCGCACCGGCTTCACCGTTGAAGACCGCGACCGCAGCCAAGGCATCTACTACGTGCGCTACATCGACCCGAGCGATCTGAACAAAAAGCCCGACGGCTTCTTTGCCAAGATCTTCAACCGCAGCGCCGATGCCCCCGAGCCGATCAAGTACCGCATCCAGGTCAAGAGCGAAGCCAACACCAGCGTGGTCTCGGTGCTCAACGCCAGCGGCCAGGCCGATACCGGCAACAATGCCCAGCGCATTGTGAAGGTGCTGGCCGACGATATGAAATAAGCGACCAGGACAACCCCTTTAAAAGCCACTGCCAGTCTTGCGCTGCAGTGGCTTTTTGCTTTGGCGGATTGCGGATATTCAGCACAACGCTTTCCGCGCTTGCAGCCGCTCTGCTGTTCTCGCAGGCTGTGGCTGTTCAGGATGCTGGCTGTTCGTCGCTCCACCCTTTCAGCCAGCACCCCCGATTGCCCCGCCACGCGGGGCGGTCGGGGACGCTGGCTGCAGGGCACGTTTCTTTGCTGACTTTCTTCTGGGCCGGCACTGCGGACGTGCAGCAAGAAGGTCAGTCGCCCGCCGGGGCGAACACCCGGCATCTGCGCAAAGCGCAGACCTCCCCGCCAGGGAAGCAATCGCCAACCACTCCGCGCCCGCCGCAACCCCCAGCAATCTGCCGC
The DNA here is from genome assembly GCF_043359985.1 of Comamonas trifloxystrobinivorans. NCBI lineage: Bacteria > Pseudomonadati > Pseudomonadota > Betaproteobacteria > Burkholderiales > Comamonadaceae > Comamonas > Comamonas trifloxystrobinivorans. Next base: position 144,489 of record NZ_JBHZGV010000009.1, on the reverse strand, counting down.
GCGCAAAAACAAAAGCCCGTGCAGAGCACGGGCTTGGTATTGCGCTGGCTAGCCAACAGCCTCACGACCATTGGCTGGCTGAAGCCAACTGCTTACTTGGTAGCAGCTTCCTTGGCAGCGGTAGCAGCGTTCGAAGCGGCATCAGCAGCAGCCTTGGCAGCGTCAGCAGCAGCGGCGCCGGCATCCTTGGCAGCGTCCTTGGCGGTGTCAGCAGCATTGCTTGCAGCGTTAGCAGCAGCAGCGCCAGCGTCCTTGGCGGCGTCAGCAGCAGCGGCGCCAGCATCCTTGGCAGCGTCAGCAGCGTTGGTAGCAGCAGCGCCAGCAGCGTTGGCGGCGTCCTTGGCAGCATCGGCAGCGGCGTTGGCAGCGTCCTTAGCGGCTTCAACAGCAGGTGTGGGTGCAGGAGCGGGAGCTTCCACAGGAGCGGGTGCTGGTGCAGGAGCAGCAGCTTCTTCCTTCTTGCCGCAGGCGGCCAGAGCAACAGCGGCGATCAACGAAGCGAGAACAACGGACTTCTTCATTTGGATATTCCTAACGACGGTGGATTCTTGTGTTTCAAGCCAGAAGCAAACGATTCACCCCCGGCAGAGAGTACGCAACACTCAGTGTTTAACGCACGAGACTCAACATCGAATTATAGGGAATACCCCGATTTTGTATGTAAGCCCGTGTCACCATTGTTGTTGCCGGCCCGCAACGAATTGCCAAAGCAGACAGACTTGGATTAGCACGCTTTTTTCACTTGCTTACAGGCCAAGCACGCTGGCCGCGAACGCTGGCGAGCTTTTGTGTGCCACCCATTCCTGCAACTGCTCCTGCATCTGCACAATGGCCAGGCGCTCCGCACTGGCCACGCCAACGGAACGCAGCACGTCAAGCCGCTGCACCACCCATTGCGGCGACCACAGCACGCTGGGCACCTGCGACACGTCGCGCGTCTGGAACTGGCGGCACTGCAGCTTGTGGTCCCACTGGCCGCGCCATTGCACCCAGCGCGGGTGGCGCCGGGGCAAGGCGTCGAAGCGGTAAGCCAGCACTGTCATCTTGCGGCCATGGCGCGCCCAGCGGTTGAGCAGCTCTGTAGCCGCTGCCGTGCCCCAAGGCCAGTCGGAGAAATCCGGATCGCCCACGATCAACTCAGGCCAGCGCTCGTCAGCCGCGCGCTGCAGAAAGTTCAGCACCTGCGCCTCAAAGGCGACACGGCCTTCAAAGCGGCCGGCGGCCACCGGGCTGGCTGGCGTGGGCATATCACTCATTGCGGCACGGCCCGGGCCCAGCCGTCTTCGCACCATTGCGACAACAGCGACAGCGCATCGTCGCTGGCACCGCTGACATCGCGGCGGTCCAGGCGGCGGGTATCAGCCAGTTTTTTCATCAGCGTGAAATCCCGGCCAGCAGCGCGGTAGCTTTCGCCGTTGATGAAAATATGCTGGGCGTCGTAGAGCATGCGGGTCTTGCGGTCCAGCTCCACCGCTTCGAGCATGGCCGGCGAGCTTTCGGGCTCGAACCAGACGTTGGCCTTGGGCTCGGTGAGCGATTCGCCCAGCGCGCGCGCCAGCGCCAGCGGCTCGGCCAAGCGCTTTTCCAGCGCGGCGCGGGCAAACTCCAGCATCTCGGTGGGAATGGCGCCCGGCGCTTCCACTGCAGGCTGCTTGGCGTCCTTGTAAATCGGCGTGGCCGCCTTGGCGTTGATGTCGCACTCGGCCTCGTCGCTTTCGGACATGCGCATCAGCAACTCACCGGCCAGCTCGTGCTCGGCGGGCGAGCGGAAGCCGATCGAATACGTCATGCACTCGCCTTCGGCCACGCCGTCGTGGGCATAGCGCGGTGGCAGGTAGAGCATGTCGCCCGGCTCCAGCACATACTCTTCCTCGGCCTCGAACTCGGCCAGAATCTTCAGCGGAATGCCTTCCTTGAGCGTGAGGTTCTTTTGCTTGCCAATGCGCCAGCGGCGCTTGCCGTGCGCTTGCAGCAAGAACACGTCGTAGCTGTCAAAGTGCGGGCCCACGCCGCCGCCGTTGGTGGCATAGCTGATCATCAAGTCGTCCAGGCGAGCCGCCGGCACAAAGGCAAAGCGCTGCAGCAGCTCATGTGCGGCCTGATTGTGCAGATCGACGCCTTGCACCAAGAGCGTCCAGTCTTCGGTTTTGAGCGAGGGGATTTGGCGGCGGCTGAACGGGCCGTGCTTGACGCTCCAGGCACCGTTTTTCAGCTGGAGCAGGCGCGACTCCACGCCCTCTTGCCCGGCCAGCTCAAACAACTGGGCGCGTGGCAGCGGCAGTTGCAGCTTTTTCCAATCGGTGACGGCGCCGCGCACCAGCAAGGGTTTTTTCTGCCAATAACGGCGCATGAACTGCGCCGGAGAAATGCCGCCCAGCAGCGGCAGTGCTTGTTCGATTTGCATGGATTATTTCTAGCTTGTCTGTGGGGCCATTGGGCCGAACTGCGACAATTGTCCTATGGAAATCACTGATCAATGCGTGGTCGCGCTGACCTGGACCCTCAAAGACACCCTGGGCGAAGAGCTCGACGTGCTCGACGAGCCCGTGGAATTTCTCGTGGGCGGCGATGACCTGCTCGCCCGCGTCGAGCAGGCGCTGCAAGGCCACGGCCCCGGTGCCCGCGTGCAACTGCACCTGGAGCCCGAAGACGCCTTTGGCGACTATGACGAGAACAAGGTCTTTCTCGAAGCCCGCTCGCTCTTCCCCAAAGACCTCGAAGAAGGCATGACCATCGACGGCCACGCCCTGCCCGCCGGCACCAACCCCGATGCGCCGCGCAACATGCTCTACACCGTGACCGAACTGTACCCCGAGCACGTGGTGCTCGACGGCAACCACCCGCTCGCCGGCATTGCCATCCGCCTGGATATCGAGGTCAAGGAAGTGCGCCCCGCCACCGAAGAAGAAATTGGCAACGGCAGCTGCGGTACCGGCTTTTTCAAGGTGCAACCGCAAGCGCCGGGCAATAACCTGCTGCACTAAGCGCCAGCATTACCCCACACAAGCCGCCCGCTCTTGAGTTGGCGGCTTTTTTGCACCCTGCACCCGGCAATGTCGCCGCAGCTGCCATCACTTGCGCCCCGCAAACCAGGCATCCACTTCCTTTTGAAAAGCCGGTTGTACCGACATTTGCGGCTCGGAATGCTCAGTTGGTGTGGCAGCCTTGCTCGCTGCATCGGCAGCGCCAACTGCTTGGGCAGCCAAGTCGGTAGCCGGATTGGCAGCGCTTTGCGCCGTGTCTTCGCCCGTGCTGGGCAGCTTGGCCTCCCACTGTGCCACCAGCAGCTTGGCCTTGGCAAAGGCATCGCTCAAGTTGCTGGCCTGTGGCAGGCTTTCCTTGAACAGCGCGCGGCCAAAGTAGGTGAAGTCGTTCTCGTCCGCGCAGCCAAACGAGGTGCGATCGGCACGCGCCGCAGTGATCACCCAGGTGTTCGGGCCTTGCAGTGGCTCAACAAAGCCGCCCGAATAGCAAGCGGAAACCACCACCACCTGTTTGCGAATGCCCGATGCCTTGAGCAGTTCACCCAAGCGTTTGGCCGAGAGCTGCGGAATGCGCAGCCCGCGCATACCCAACTGCAAATCGTGCTCGCGTGAGCCATGGCTGGTGAGAAAAACAAACAGCAGATCGCGCTCTTTGTTCATGTTCCGCCCCAAGGCCGCCAAGGCGCGCTCCACGCTGGCGGTGGTGGCCAGCGGCAGGCGCTCTACCGAGCTGCGGCTGTTGGCCAGCAGCAGGCTGCGCCCGGCGGTGCCATAGCGCTCGGCAAACTGCTGACTCACGTATTCCACCTCGCGGCGGAAGACTTCCTGCGTGCCGTCGCCCGCCAGAAACAAGGCATACATCTGCGGCGTTTTGCCGCTGCTCGGCTGCAGCGCTGCCATCTGTCGCGCCAGCAAAACATGCTGGTTGTAAAGCGCCAGCTCGTTGTTGCGCTCGGCTTGCTCGGCACTGTTGTCCTCCGGTGCGCTGGCTTCGGCGCCAGACACCAGCTTGCCACGCCGCCACTGCCCGGTTTGCACTGCCGCCCGCTTGCCTTTGGCCGGGGTCAGCGTGCCGGCACCGTGTGGCAGGTCTTTGGCAAACTGGCCTTCATACACATCGCCATTGGCATAAACCATGCGGCCTTTGCCATAGGCCGCGGCCGCATACAACGGGCCGGTAAAACGGTCGCCATTGGCGTAGAGAATTTCGCCCTCTGCGCCATTGCCAGCGCCAAAATCGGCGCGGATGCGTTTGCCATCGGGCATCAGCAATTCGCCCTTGCCGGGGTCGGACAGGTTGCGCATTTCGCCTTTGAACACCATGCCGCCGGGGTAACTCACCTCCATGACGCCAACAGGCTGCAAATCCTTGAACTCGCCCGTCATGCTCTGGCCGCCGTCATCACTGAGCTTGCCTTGCACAAACTGCCCTTTGGCAAAACGGCCTTCGTAGCGGTTGCCATTGGCGCTGAGCACGCCTTCGCCGTGGTATTCGCCGTCGACAAACTGGCCTTCGTAGGTTTCGCCATCCTTGCCCGTGTAGCGGCCCGGTCCGTTCAAATCACCGTCTTTGAACTGGCCCTGGTACACGCCATAAGCGAGACTGAGCTTGCCTTGGCCTTCGAGCCGGCCTTGGTGAAAAGCGCCTTCGTAGCTGCGCATGGCGTTCCAGACCAGGCGGCCCTCGCCTTCGAGCTTGCCGTCTTGCAAGCTGCCGTAGTAGCGGCCGCCGTCGGGCAAGACCAGGGTCGGCGCGGGCTCAGCCGCCACTGCTGCACCAGCCAACGCAAAGGCCAAACAGCAAGCGCGCCACAGCGGACGCAGAGGAAAGCAGGCGGAGCGGATAGACATGGCGAACAGGGCAAAAGCAGCGGTATTGCCATGCACTTTGCCACAAACGCTTGGGCCTGCCGCGCCAGTGTTGGCGCACGCTGACGCGGCTTGCTCCGTCGGGCAAGGGCGTCATTTCGTCGGATTGCACTTTGCAAGCCAGCAAAGCAGTTGACCACGGAAGAGAAAAACAAAACCAGCAACACGCCCGCCAGATAAATTTCTGTATTGACAGAAACAACAGACCACTTAGAATCCCAGCCATGCAACTGACCGACATCCAAAAACAATTTGTGCTGCACTGGGGCGAAATGGGCTCGCTCTGGGGTGTGAACCGCACGGTTGCGCAAATCCACGCCCTGCTGTTTGTTTACGGCAAAGCACTGAACGCCGAGCAGCTGAGCGACACCCTGAACGTGGCGCGCTCCAACGTGAGCAACAGCCTCAAAGAGCTGCAAGCCTGGAACCTGATCCGCGTAACGCATGAGTTGGGCGACCGGCGCGATTATTTCGAGACCAGTGTCGACGTCTGGGAGCTGTTCCGCACCATCGTGCGCGAGCGCAAGGAAAGAGAGTTCGACCCTACCACGCGGCTGCTGCAATCGCTGGTGGCCAGCGCAGAGTTCGAGCAAGAGAGCGCCGACGCGCAAGACCGTATTCGCGCCACGCTGGAGCTGATGCAAAAGCTCGGCGCCTGGAGCGACGAGATGCTGCGCCTCTCGCCGGCCACGTTAGACAAAATTTTGACCCTGGGCGCCACCGTGCAACGCTTTGTGCGGGGCGCGCCCACCCCAGCTACCGAGGAAACCAGCAAAGCCTGATCCAGCGGCTGGCGCGCCTTGGGCAGCCAGCCATTTTTTGGCAGATATATTTCTGTTTTGACAGAAATAACGAAAGGAGCATGCATGAACCAGTCCGCCTCCGCCGACACGCAGTTCCCGCTGACGATTTATTACGATGCGAGCTGCCGCCTGTGCAACGCCGAGATGAACAACCTGATGCTGCGCAACCAGGCCGGCCGGCTGGTGTTTGTGGATGCCAGCAGCGCCGATCTGCAGGCCGCACCCGCGCCCCGTGCCGAGCTGATGCGCGCCATCCACGGTGTGGGCGCCGATGGCACGGTCTACACCGGCGTCGATTGCCTCACCCGCGCCTACCTGGGCATTGGCTGGGCCTGGGTGCCGCAGCTCATCAACCTGCCCGGCATTGCCCACGCCACCCGCCTGCTCTACCCGGTGTTTGCGCGCAACCGCTACCGCCTGCCGCAAGCGCCCGTGGTATGGATTTTTGAACAAGCCATGCGCCGCGCAGCCCGCCGCCACGCAGAGCAAACCGCCGCCCGCAGCGCTTCCTGTGCCAGCGGCAGTTGCGAGCTGGATGCCGACAGCCTGAACCCTAAGGACGCCAAATGACAAGCAACGCCAACACCCCAAGCTCAGCACGCAAAGTCTTGCTCTGTGGCGCCCACGGCTTTATTGGCCAGGCGCTGGCGAACCAGTTGCGCAAACAAGGCCTGGAAGTGATCGCTGCCAGCCGCAGCGGCCAGCCCGCCATCAACTTTGCAGCCATGCAGCGCGCCAGCGATTGGCTGCCACATCTGCAAGGTGTGGACATGGTCATCAATGCCGTGGGCAGCTTGCGCGACCAACCGGGCAGCAATGGTGCGCGGCTGGAAGCGCTGCACCACACCGCACCGCGGGCCTTGTTCGACGCTTGTGCTCAAACCGGCGTGCGGCGCGTGCTGCAGCTTTCCGCGCTGGGCGTGGACGGCAATGACACCGATTACGCCCGCACCAAGCGGGCGGCCGACGCGCATTTGCTGGAGCTGACGGCGCAAGGCCAGCTCGATGGTCTGGTGGTGCGGCCCAGCATTGTGATCGGCGCACGCGGCGCCAGCACCCAGCTGTTTCTGAACCTGGCCAAGCTGCCTGTGCTGGTGCTGCCAGCGGTGATGCGCGAGCGCCTGATCCAGCCCGTTACTGCTGCCGAGCTGGCCGAGGCCATGCAGCAGCTGCTGCTCTCGCCAGCCACCGGCATCGTCGAGCTGGGTGGGCCGGAGCGGCTGTCGATGGCGGCCATGATTGCCAGCCTGCGCCAACAAGCTGGCCATGCTGCGCCCATGCTTATTACACTGCCGCGCTTGGCCACGCAAGCCAGCGCCCGGCTGGGCGATGTGGTGGCCAGCAGCCCGTGGTGCAGCGCATCGCTCACCCTCGCCTCGCACGACAACTGCTGCGACCCCGCCCCCATGGAGCGCTGGCTCGGGCGCAAGCCCACCGCACCAGCGCAGATGCTCGCCAGCCTGCGCCAGCAGCCATGAACCAGCGCACCAGCAATCACCTGCCGCTCAGCCTGCTGCGCTACAGCCTGGTCGCCGTCTGGCTGTGGACGGGCGTTGTCAGCCTGCTCGAATGGCAGGGCCAAAGCACGGCCTTGCTGCAGGCGGGCGGCATCGACAACAGCACCGCCCAAGCCTGGTTGATAGGCAGCGGCGCAGCGCTGGATTTGGCGCTGGGCCTTTGGCTTTGGCTGCGCCCCGGCCGCCCGGCTTACGCAGCAGCACTGGCCGCCATGCTGCTGATGACGATTACCGCCACTGCCCTGCTGCCCGGCCTGTGGCTGCACCCGCTGGGGCCGCTGTCGAAAAACCTGCCCATTGCCGCCGCCCTGTGGCTGCTGTGGCAAAGCTGCAACTGGGCCAACCCACAGCCTGAAAGGAGCTGACGATGAACACCTATTTGCTGCTGAAAACCTTGCACATTCTCTCGAGCGTGCTGATGGTGGGCACCGGTTTTGGCTCGGCCTTCTACATGTTTTTTGCCAACCGCAGCGGCAACGTGCAAGCGCAAGCCGTGGTGAGCCGTTTGGTGGTGCGGGCCGATTGGTGGTTTACCACGCCGGCCATCATCATCCAGCCGGTCAGCGGCGTGGCGCTGATGCTGATGGCCGGTTGGCCCTGGCACACGCCCTGGCTGATGCTCTCGATACTGCTGTACGCCATGGCCGGCGCCTGCTGGTTGCCTGTGGTGGCGATACAAATCCGCATGGCGCGCCTGGCGGCGGCTGCCGCAGCCCAAAACCAGGAGAGCTTGCCGGCAGAGTACCGCCAGCTCGCCCGCCGCTGGGAAGCACTGGGCTACCCGGCCTTTGTGGCCATGCTGGTGATTTACTACCTGATGGTGAACAAGCCCGGCCTGTGGGGCTGACATAGGCTTGCAGCTGGTTGCAGAGGCAACCGCCAAACACCAAGTTGGCGCGAGCACAAGTGCCAGACATCAAACATGCGCGGCTTACGACATGCCATTTGCCGAACAGCCGCTGCAACGCAAACATTGCTGGCACCCCCAGGTTTTCCCGTAGCAATACCGTTTGCATTTGGGTCCGAAATTATTTAACCTATTAAATAAATGAAGACCGCACTCAAACACCGTAACCTGCCCAGCCTGCTTTTGCAAGCACGGGAGTCCATCATGGCCCACACCCGGCCGTTTCTGCGCGCCCACGGCTTGTCCGACCAGCAGTGGCGGGTGTTGCGCGTGCTGGGCAGCGGCCAGTCGTTTGAGACCGGGCGCGTGGCCAAAGAGGCGTTTTTGCTGGGCCCCAGCCTCACCGGCGTGCTCACCCGCATGGAGCGCGACGGCCTGATCGAGCGCCAAAAAGACCCGGCCGACCAGCGCCGCTCGGTGGTCAGCGCCACGCCCAAAGGCCTGGGCCTGGTCGAGCAACTATCCAAAGACATTGCGCGCCACTACAGCGGTCTGCAGCAAGCCTTTGGCAAAGACAAACTGGAAGAGCTGTACCTGCTGCTCGATGAACTGATTGCGTTGGAGCAGCTATGAGCCTCACTTTCCCTCAGCCGCACACCACGGTGTACGGCGCCCTGTTGAACGACCGCGCCACCATCGCCCGGCTGGAGCCGCAGTTTGACCAGCCACCGTACAAGGCCGCCCCCAAAGCGCCCGTTCTCTACATCAAGCCGCGCAACACATTTGCCAGCGACCAGGCAGTGGTCGCCATCCCGGCCGAGCCTGGCGTAGTGCGTATCGATGCCACCATTGGCCTCGTCATCGGCAAAAAAGCCACGCGCGTCAGTGCTGCGGATGCCATGCAATATGTGGCCGGCTATGTGTTGGTGAGCGATGTAACGCTGCCGCACGAGAACTACTACCGCCCCGCCATCGCCCAACGCGACCGCGACGGTTTTTGCCCCATGGGCCCATTCGTGGCCGCAACGCCAGGTTTTGTGGTGGACCAGGCCCAGCTGCAAATCGCCATCAACGGCCAAACCGTGTACGAGCGCAGCTTTACGCAACTGGTGCGGCCAGCCGCGCAGTTGATCGCCGATGTGACCGAATTCATGAGCCTCTCTGCGGGCGACGTATTGCTGCTTGGCCCTGGCGAAGCAGCGCCCAATGCCAAACCTGGCGACGTGGTCACGATCCGCGTAGCCGGCCTTGGCGAATTGCAGCACAGCGTGGTGCTGGAGGAGCTGCCATGAAGCACGGCCGCATCATTGTCGAAGGCCAGACCCTGGCCGTTACTGCCACCGCCGATGGCCGCGTACAACTGCCCGATGGCCGCACCATGGCCGAAGCTGATGTGCAGTGGCTGCCGCCGCTGGAGTTTGGCACCATCATTGCGCTGGGGCTGAACTATGCCGACCACGTCAAAGAACTCTCGCACGAGCTGACCGTCAGCGCCAAAGATGCGCCGCTGGTTTTCCTCAAAGGCCCGAACTCGCTGGTGGGCCACCGGGGCTTCACGCCGCGCCCGGCCGACGCCAGCTTCATGCACTACGAATGCGAGCTGGCCGTGGTCATAGGCCGCACTGCCAAGCGTGTGGCCGCCGCCGACGCCATGCAATACGTGGCTGGCTACACCGTCTGCAACGACTATGCGGTACGCGATTACCTGGAGAACTGGTACCGCCCCAATCTGCGCGTCAAAAACCGTGACGCGAGCACCGTGATCGGGCCCTGGCTGGTCGATGCCAGCGATGTCCCCGATCCGCACGCGCTGGCCCTGCGCACCCGCGTCAATGGCCAGCAAACCCAAAGTGGCAACACCAGCCACATGATCCACCGCATACCGGAGCTGATTGCTTACTTGAGCAGCATCATGACGCTACAGGCGGGCGACGTCATCCTGACAGGCACTCCCGACGGCGTGGTCAATGTCAACGCCGGAGACGTGGTGGAGACCGAAATAGACGGCATAGGAACGCTGGTCAACACGCTGCAAAACACCTGAGAGCGGCCAGCAGCCGCCGTCCCACACTGAGGAGATAGAGAGATGCGTATTTCTTTTCGCGTCGCCGCCGTTGCGCTGGCGATAGGCGGCTTGCTGGGCGGCTCTTTGGCAGCGGCCCAACAAAACTACCCCAACAAGCCGGTGCGCTGGGTAGTGGGCTACCCGGCTGGCGGCGGCACCGATTTTCTGGCCCGCACGGTGGGCACCCAACTGTCGCAACAACTGGGCCAGCCAGCGGTGGTAGACAACCGCCCAGGCGCTGGCGCCATCATCGCGTCTGAAATCGTCTCGCGTGCGGCCCCCGACGGCTACACCATCTTCTCGGCCGACAACGGCGTGCTGGTCTACAACAGCGCACTCTACAAAAAACTGCCCTACAACCCGCAAAAAGATTTTGTGCAACTGGGCATGATGGGGCGCTCGCCGCTGGTCATCATCGCCTCTCCGCAACTGGGCATCAAAGATGCGCAAGGCCTGCTGGCCGCGCTGCGCAAAGAGCCGGGCAAATACAGCATCGGCACGGCTGGCACCGGCAGCCCGCACCACCTGGCGCTGGAGCTGTTCCAGCGCGAAGCCGGCGTGAGCATGCAGCACATTCCCTACAAAGGCGGCGCGCAGGCCTTACAAGACGTGATGGGCAACCAGATCCCGCTGATGATGCTGGATCTGCCCAGCGGCGTCAGCTCGGTCAAGGCCGGCAAGGTGATCCCGCTGATCGCCATGTCGGGCGAGCGCATTCCGCAGCTGCCCAACGTGCCCACCGCCCGCGAGCTGGGCTTTACCAAGGTCGAGGCCTACACCTGGCAAGGCCTGGTGGTACCGCAAAAAACGCCCGAAGCCATCCAGGCCAAGCTCAGTGCCGAGCTGCAAAAAGCCATGCAAGAGCCCAGCGTGCGCCAGAACCTGTTCGACGCCGGCTGGGAAGCGCGCCCCAGCAATGCCGCCGACATGGGGCGCTACGTGGATTCGGAGCGAGACATCTGGACCGCGCTGATCAAGGAAAAGAACATCCACCTCGATTAGCCCCGGGCGCCAGCAATCTACACGGCGGGTGGCCCCAGGCGGCCCGCCATTGACCAGGAGATGAAGATGAGAATCGACCATTTGATCAACGGCAAAAGCGTTGCCGGCAAGGACTATTTCGACACCGTCAACCCCGCCACGCAAGAGGTGCTGGCCGAAGTGGCATCGGGCGGCGCAGCCGAGGTAGAGGCGGCCGTGGCAGCGGCGAAAGAAGCTTTCCCCAAGTGGGCCAACACGCCGGCTACCGAGCGCGCCAAGCTGGTGCGCAAGCTCGGCGATCTGATCGCCCAGCATGTGCCCGAGATCGCGCAAACCGAAACCAACGATTGCGGCCAGGTGATTGCCCAAACCGGCAAGCAATTGGTACCGCGCGCGGCCGACAACTTCTACTACTTTGCCGAAATGTGCACCCGCGTGGACGGCCACACCTACCCCACGCCCACGCACCTCAACTACACGCTGTTCCACCCAGTGGGCGTGTGCGCGCTCATCTCGCCATGGAACGTGCCCTTCATGACAGCCACCTGGAAGGTTGCGCCCTGCCTCGCTTTTGGCAACACCGCCGTGCTGAAGATGAGCGAGCTCTCGCCCATGACAGCGGCACGCCTGGGCGAGCTGGCCCTGGAGGCCGGCATTCCTGCGGGCGTGTTGAATCTGGTGCATGGTTACGGCAAAGAAGCGGGCGAGCCGCTGGTGGCGCACCGCGATGTGCGCGCCGTCTCCTTCACCGGCTCCACCGCCACCGGCAACCGCATTGTGCAAGCCGCGGGCCTGAAAAAGTTCAGCATGGAGCTCGGTGGCAAAAGCCCCTTCGTCATCTTTGACGACGCCGATTTTGAGCGCGCCCTCGACGCCGCCGTGTTCATGATTTTCAGCAACAACGGCGAGCGCTGCACCGCCGGCAGCCGCATCCTGGTGCAAAAAAGCATCTATGCAAAATTCGTCGACCGTTTTGTCGAGCGCGCCAAGAAAATCACCGTCGGCGACCCGTTGGACGAGAAAACCATCGTCGGCCCGATGATCAGCAAAAACCACCTGGCCAAGGTGCGCCACTACATCGAGCTCGGCCAGAAAGAAGGTGCCAGCATGCTGTGCGGCGGCCTGGGTGCACCAGTGCTGAGCGAGCGTGTGAAAAACGGCAACTACGTGCTGCCCACCGTTTTTGCCGATGTGGACAACCGCATGCAGATCGCGCAAGACGAGATCTTTGGCCCGGTGGCTTGCATCATCCCGTTCAGTGACGAGGCCGAGGCCATCCGCCTGGCCAACGATATCCAGTACGGCCTGTCGAGCTACGTCTGGACCGAAAGCGTAGGCCGCGCCCACCGCGTGGCGGCTGCCATCGAGGCGGGCATGTGCTTTGTCAACAGCCAGAACGTGCGTGATCTGCGCCAGCCCTTTGGCGGCACCAAGGCCTCGGGCACCGGCCGCGAAGGCGGTACCTGGAGCTACGAGGTGTTTTGCGAGCCCAAGAACGTGGCCGTATCGCTGGGCAGCCACCACATTCCGCACTGGGGCGTGTAAGCCGCCCACTCCAAGCACGCATCGGGAGAAGCACATGCAACGCCGTCACTTTCTGCACGCCGCCGGGGCTTGCGCCGCTGCCAGCCTGTTGGGCCCGGCCTGGGCGCAAGCGCCGGACTGGCCCAGCAAGGCGCTGCGCATCGTGGTGCCCTTTCCGCCCGGCGGCACCACCGACATGGTCACGCGCCTGGTCGGCAACGAACTGGGCAAGCGCCTGGGGCAGCCCGTCATTGTCGACAACAAGCCCGGCGCCGGCACCGTGATCGGGGTCGACCACGTGGCCAAGCAAGCAGCCGATGGCTACACCCTGGTCTGCGTGGCCAACAGCTTTACCGCCAACGCCAGCCTGCTGCGCAAACTGCCTTACGACACCCGGCGAGACCTGCAGCCTGTCGCCCTGCTCGGCTTGTCCGAGCATGTGCTGGCCACGCACCCCGGCAGCGGCCTGCGCAGCCTGGCCGACCTGAAAAAAGCCGCGCTCGCCCAACCCGGCAAGCTCAGCTATGCCTCATTTGGCAACGGCACCTCGGCCCACCTGTCGGGCGCGCTGCTGTGCCAGATGATGGGCATCGACATGGTGCACGTGCCCTACAAAGGCCAAGGCCCGGCCATGACCGATCTGATCGGTGGCCAGGTCACGCTGATGTTCGGCAACTGGGCCGAATTCCATGGCCAGATCGACAACGGCAAGCTCGTTGCGCTGGGCATGGCCACGCGTGAACGTTCGCGCTTTGCCCCTGCCTGGCCTACTTTGGCCGAACAGGGCGTGGCGCTGGAATCCAACTCCTGGCAAGGTTTGCTCGCTCCGGCGGGCACGCCGCAAGCCATTGTCCAGCGTCTGAACACCGAGGCCAACCAGGCACTGGCCTCGCCCACGGTCACCCAAGCCTTCGCCCAAAGCGGCATTGTTGCGCAAGCCGGTACGGTGGCGCAGTTCAGCAGTTTTGTGCAAAGCGAGATGGCCAAGTACCAGGAAATCATTGAACGCGCGCAGATCACGGCCGGCTAACGCCGCAGCCATGCCGCACCCACCGTGGCGGTGCCCGTCACCACCACAGACTGACCGCATTGAAAGGACACTGACATGGGCAAACTAGCACTCGCCGCCAAGGTGACACATGTCCCCTCCATCTACCTGAGTGAGTTGGACGGCCCGCGCAAAGGCTCGCGCCAGGACGCCATCGACGGCTTGAAAGCCATCGGCCAGCGCTGCGCCGACCTGGGTGTCGACACCATCGTGGTGTTCGATACACACTGGCTCGTGAACGCCGGCTACCACATCAACTGTGCGCCGCACTTCCAGGGCTCGTACACCAGCAACGAGCTGCCGCACTTCATTCGCAATCTGGGCTTTGAGTTCCCCGGCAACCCGGCGCTCGGCAAGCTGCTGGCCAAGGCCGCCACCGAGTTTGGCGTAGACACGCTGGCGCACGACGAAACCACGCTCGACCCCGAGTACGGCACCTTGGTGCCCATGCGCTACATGAACGCCGACCAGCGCTTCAAAGTGGTGTCGGTATCGGCCATGTGCACGGTGCACTACCTCAACGACAGCGCCCGCCTGGGCTGGGCGATTCGCCGCGCCATCGAAGAGCAGTACGACGGCACCGTCGCCATTCTGGCCAGCGGCTCACTCTCGCACCGCTTTGCGCAAAACGGCCTGGCGCCGGATTTTGCCTTCAAGGTCTGGAGCCCCTTCCTGGAGCAGCTCGACCACGAGGTGATCCGCCTGTGGAAGGCCGGTGAATGGGAGACGTTCTGCGGCATGCTGCCCGAGTACGCGGCCAAAGGCCACGGTGAAGGCTTCATGCACGACACGGCCATGCTGCTGGGCGCGCTGGGCTGGTCTGATTACAACGGCAAAGCCGAGGTCGTCACGCCCTACTTCGGCGCCTCGGGCACCGGCCAGATCAATGTGGTGCTGCCCGTCACACCGCAAAACGGCCAAGCCATTCCAGAGGCCCAGGCCTCGTCCGGCATCATCACCCAAGGCCGCCTGTAACCCACCCTAGCGCACCACCATGCCCCATGTAGTCATTCTTTACACCGGCAACCTGGAGGCACAGACCGCGATGAGCGGCCTGTGCCGCAGCATTGCCGACGCCATGCTCGCCCAACGTGCCGAAGACGGCAGCCCCGTTTTCCCCGCTGGCGGTACCCGTGTCTACGCCTACCCGGCGCCGCACTATGCGGTGTCCGATGGCGGCGAAGCCGGCCGTGCCGCTGGCGGCGATGGCGACTATGCGTTTATCTACATCAACCTACGCATGGCTGGTGGCCGCTCCGCTACAGTGCAAAAAGCCGCTGGCGATGCGATCCTTGCCGCGGCCAAAGCGCACCTGGCGCCCTTGTTTGCCCAACCGCAACGCCACCTGGGCCTGACCGTCCAGGTGGACGAAGCGCCCGGCCAAGTCTACGACGCCAAGTACAGCACTTTGCACCCCTTGTTTTCCAAAAAATAAATAACACCAGCATGTTCTCAGACGCACTTTTGACCCAGTTGGCACAAGAGCTGGACCACAGCGAAAAATCGCGCCAACAGATCGAGCACTTCTCCAAGCGCTACCCCGGCATGGGCATCGACGATGGCTACCGGGTGGCGCGTGAATGGGTGCGCATGCAAATAGCGGCCGGCCGCAAGGTGATAGGTCACAAGATCGGCCTGACCTCGCGCGCCATGCAGCAGGCCAGCCAGATCGACGAGCCCGATTACGGCACCCTGCTCGACAACATGCTCTACACCTGCACGCCCGGCCAGGTGCTGGATATTCCCTTCCAGGCCTTTATCGCGCCGCGCGTCGAGGTAGAGCTGGCCTTTGTACTGAAAAGCCCGCTCAAGGGCCCAGGCCTGCCCGGTGGCAAACAGATCACGGTAGAAGACGTGCTGGCAGCCACCGACTACGTGACGCCGGCCATCGAAATCATCGACTCGCGCATCGAGCAGTTCGACCGCCACAACAAAACCATGCGCAAGGTGTACGACACCATCAGCGACAACGCGGCCAACGCCGGCATCGTCGTGGGCGCCAAGCAAATGGCAACGAGCGAGCTCGATCTGCCCTGGTGCGGCGCCATCCTGCGCCAGAACGGCAATGTCGAAGAAACCGGCCTGGCCGCTGGCGTACAAGGCCACCCCGCCATTGGCGTGGCCTGGCTCGCCAACAAACTGGCACCTTGGGGCGATTTTTTGAACACCGGCGAAATCGTGCTGGCCGGCTCTTTCACCCGCCCTGTCGCCGCCCGCCTAGGCGATGTGTTCCATGCCGACTATGGCGTGTTGGGCGACATGCAGTTCCGCTTCGTCTGAACACCATGCACTGCAAAGCCAGTTGCCTGCAGTGCGCCACATTCGGCAAGCACCAATAAACAGGAGCTGCGGGCTTTCGCCTCGCAGCTCCTGCGCTTTTGTGGGGCGCGCTTTCAGTGCGCCGCTGCTTCTTGCCTCCCGGCTCCCAGATAGGTGTCAATGATGCGTTGGTCGTGCAGCAGATCGCGGGCGTTGCCGGTCAGCGCTACGGCGCCCATTTCCAGCACATAGGCGCGGTCTGCCACCTTGAGGGCGGCGCGGGCATTCTGCTCTACCAGCAGCACGGAGACACCACGGTCGCGCAGCGAGGCAACCACCTGCAGCACCTCGCGCACAATCAACGGCGCCAAGCCCAGCGAGGGTTCGTCGAGCATCAGCAGGCGCGGCTTGGCCATCAGGGCGCGGCCAATGGCGAGCATTTGGCGCTCACCACCAGACAAGGTGGAAGCCAGCTGCACGCGGCGCTCTTGCAGGCGCGGGAAGATGTCGAACACCTCCTGCAGGCGGGCGCTTTGGTCACGCTCGCCCTTGCGCCAGAGCGAGAAGCCGCCCAGACGCAGGTTGTCCTCCACCGACATTTCGCCAAACAGCTCGCGCTTCTCCGGCACCAGGCCAATGCCTTGCGCCACCATCGCCTCGACCGTAGGGCGGGCAATCGTGGCGCCCGCCAGCACCACCTGGCCACGCGAAGGCAGCAAGCCCATGGCGGCCGAGAGCAAGGTGGTTTTGCCCGCGCCGTTGGGGCCGATCACGGTGACGATCTCGCCCTGGCGCACTTCCAGATCGACCTGGTGCACGGCTTCCACCGGCCCGTAAGAGACACTCAGCTGCTGCAGCTGCATCAGTACTGGCGCGTTCGTCATGCGGCCACCTCGTCATCGTCTGCGCCGCCCAGATAGGCATCGAGCACGCGCTGGTTGTTTTGGATCTCGCCGGGCGTGCCGGTGGCGATCACGGTGCCGAACTCCAGCACGGTAATGCGGTCGGCCAGGTTCATCACAAACTCCATGTCGTGCTCCACCACCAGAATGCCCAGGCCTTCGGCACGCAGCTGGCGCAGCAACTGCGCCAGCGCCTGCTTTTCCAGGTGGCGCAGGCCGGCGGCCGGCTCGTCCAGCAGCAGCGCGGTGGGCTGGCTGGCCAGCGCCCGGGCTATTTCCACGATGCGCTGCTGGCCCAGTGCCAAAGAGCCTGCAGGCACGTCGGCAAACTCGCCCAGGCCGCAGCGCTCGATCTGCTTGCGCGCCTCCAGCAGCAAGGCAGCTTCTTCGTGGCGGTCCATGCGCAGCATGGATGCCAGCCAGCCTTTGTGGGCCCGCAAGTGCGCGCCCAGAGCCACGTTTTCCAACACTGTACGCTGGCCGAGCAAGCGCACATGCTGGAAAGTGCGACCCATGCCCAGCGCAGCAAATTTGCGCGCCGGAGCATCGGCCATCACCTGGCCCATCAGCTGCACCGTGCCTTCGGTCGGTGAATCCACGCCCGAGATCATGTTGAAGAAGGTGCTCTTGCCCGCACCATTGGGGCCGATCAGCGCGTGCACTTCACCGGCCAGCAACGACATCGAGACATTGTTGTTGGCCACCAGGCCGCCAAAGCGCTTGGTCACCTTGTCGGCGCTCAGCAAGGGCGTACCGGCAGCCGGCACGGCCCGCTGGTCCAGCGGCTGCGGCGTGGCGCTGACTTGTTTGCTGGCCGGCTGCTTGATCCAGCGTGCCGTCAAGCGCTGCAGAGTGGGCCACAGGCCTTGGTCAAAGCGCTGCAGCACCAGCACCATCAGCAGGCCAAACACGATCACTTCAAAGTTGCCGCTGGTGCCCAACAGCGCGGGCAGAATGTCCTGCAGCTTTTCCTTCAACAGCGTGATCAGGGTGGCTCCCAGCACAGCGCCCCACAGATGGCCAGCACCGCCCACCACCGCCATGAACAGGTATTCGATACCAATGTTCAGATTGAAAGGCGCCGGGCTGACAAAGCGCTGCATGTGCGCATACAACCAGCCCGACAAGGTGGCCAGCAAGGCCGCCAGCACGAACAGTTTGACGCGGTGTTGTGCGGTGTTGATGCCCATCGACTCTGCCATCACCTGACCGCCCTTGAGCGAGCGGATGGCGCGGCCTTCGCGCGAATCGAGCAGGTTGCTCAGCAGCCACAGGGCCAGCAGCACCACCACCCAGATCAGCACGCCCATGACACGCGGCGACGCGAACGAGAAGCCCGCCACCACCAGCGGCGGGATGCCGGTGATACCGGTTTGGCCGCCCAGAAACTGCATGTTGCCGAACAGGTAGTACAGGCTCAGGCCCCAGGCAATCGTGCACAGCGGCAGGTAGTGGCCTTGCAGCTTGACGGTGACGGCCCCCAGCACCCATGCCACCACAAAGGTGGTCAACAAACCCAGCAGCAAGCCTACCCAGGGCAAGCCGGCAGCGCCCACGGCCGAGCCGAAGAACTGCGTGGCTTGCGGCGAGGTACAAACCCAGGCCGTGGCGTAGGCGCCAATGCCTACGAAGGCGGCCTGGCCGAACGAAGTCATGCCGCCCACACCGGTGAGCAATACCAGGCCGGCAGCCACCAGCGAGTACAGACCGATGTAGCTCAGGATGACAACGGTGAAATCGGGCAGAAAGCCCCAGGACAAGGCGGCCAGCACCACCAGCGCCGCCGTCAGCATGCGGGGCGACACCACGCCTTGGGTTGCAGCCACTGCGGGGCTGGTTTGGAGAACCGGCGTGCTCATTCTTCTTCCTCCACGTGGCGGCTGCTGCGCGAACGCCACCACAGCACCGGAATAATCATCGCGAACACCAGCACTTCTTTGTACGCGCTGGCCCAGAAGGTGGAGAACGATTCCAGCAAACCCACCAGCAAAGCACCGGCCAGCGCCAGCGGATAGCTGGCCAAGCCACCGATGATGGCTGCCACAAAGCCTTTGAGGCCGACCATGAAGCCGGTGTCGTAATACACCGTGGTCAGCGGCGCAATCAGCAGGCCCGAGATGGCGCCGATCAGCGCTGCCAGGGCAAAGCTCAGATCGCCCGCCATGGCGGTGGGAATGCCCATGAGGCGCGCACCCACGCGGTTGATGGCGGTGGCGCGCAAGGCCTTGCCGATCATGGTGCGCTCAAAGAACACGAACAGCGCCAGCACCAGCACCAGTGCCACGCCCAGCACCACCAGCGACTGGCCGGAAATGGCCATGCCCATCAGCTCGAAGCGTGCTTCCGAGAAAGGCGTGGTACGCGAGCCTTCGGCACCAAAGAACAACAGGCCCAGGCCCACCAGCACGCCGTGCAGGGCCACAGAAATAATCAGCAGCAGCAGCACCGGCTTGTCGGCCACCGGGCGGTAGGCCAGGCGGTACAGCAAGGGGCCCATCGGCATCACCAGCACCAGGGCGGTGAGCGACTGCAGCAACAACGAAGTGGGCTTGACGCCCAGCGCCAGCACCGCGGCCAGCAGCGGGAAACCCACGGTCCAGAGCAAGGTGGCCGACCAGTTGCCGGCCTGGCCTTTGCTGGCACGCCACAACTCCACGACCAGCGCCAAGGCGGCCATGGCGAGCAGCAGCCACAGCGTGGAAGGGGTCTTGCCAGTCTGCATCATGGCCATGGTCAGGGCGCCATAGGCCACAAACTCGCCTTGCGGAATAAAAATGATGCGGGTGACGGAAAACACCAGCACCAGCGCCACAGCCATGAGGCCGTAGATAGCGCCGTTGACGATGCCGTCCTGCCCCAGCAACAGGGCAATTTGCAAATCCATAATCAGCTTTCGGAAACGCTCAATCCGGTATCACACAGCGGCAGCCGCCCTGCCCGCCACCCCGCTTGAAAAAATCGCTCTGCAAAACGCGCTGCGTGTTTGCAAAGCGACGGGGGAGCCGGGGCTGGCCCGCCGCTTGCCAAAGGCAGGGCGGGCGCAGCGGCCGCCTGGGCATCAGGGCTGGTATTTCCAGGTGCCGTTTTCGATCTTCACCATGACCACGCCGTTGGCGATGCCCAGGTGATCGGTGGGCGTGTAGCTGAAGATGCCGTGCGCACCGGCCACACCCTTGGTTTGCTCCAGCGCATCGCGCAGCGCCACACGGAACTCGGCCGTGCCAGGCTGGGCCTTCTTGAGCGCCTCGGGGATGGCGGCTGCCATCACCTTGCCAGCATCCCAGGCGTGGGCGCCGAAGGTGGCTGCCGAGCCCTTGCCGTGCTTGGCCTCATAAGCCTGGACGTAAGCCACGCCCTCTTGCTTGACCGGGTTGCTGTCAGGCAACTGGTCCGCCACCAGCACCGGGCCGGCGGGCAGGAAGGTGCCTTCCACGTCTTTACCGCCTACGCGCAGGAAGTCGGCATTGGCCACGCCGTGGGTCTGGTAGTACTTGCCTTTGTAGCCGCGCTCTTTGAGGGTTTTCTCAGGCAGAGCTGCGGGCGTGCCTGAACCGGCCACCAGCACGGCATCGGGCTTGGCGGCCATGATCTTGAGCGCCTGGCCGGTGACCGAGGTATCGCTGCGCGAGAAGGCTTCGGTCGCCACCAGCTTCAGGCCCTTGGCTTCGCCGGCCTTCTTGAACTCTTGCAGCCAGCTTTCGCCGTAGGCATCGTTGAAGCCGATGTAGCCCACCGTCTTGACGCCGCTCTTGGCCATGTGGTCGGCAATGGCGCCTGCCATCAGGCCGTCGTTCTGGGGCGTCTTGAAGACCCATTTCTTCTTGTCGTCCATCGGCTCGATGATCTTGGCCGAGGCGGCCAGCGTGATCATCGGCGTCTTGCCTTCGGCCACCACGTCGATCATGGCCAGCGAGTTGGGTGTGATGCTGGAGCCGATGATGATGTCGGCCTTGCTTTCGCTGATGAGCTTGCGGGTGTTGGCCACCGCCGCCGTGGTGTCGGAGGCGTCGTCCAAAATGATGTAGTTGACCTTCTGGCCGCCGATGGTCTGCGGCATCAGCCCGATGGTGTTCTTTTCTGGAATACCCAGCGATGCGGCAGGGCCGGTGGCCGAAACCACCACGCCTACGTTAATATCGGCCCAGACCGAGCCCCAGGTGGCAGCCAGGGCAGCTGCAACCAAACCCAGTTTTGCAAAGCGCTTCATATTTGTCTCCTTGAAGGTGGCACTTACTCAAACAATTGGTACCTGTGTGGTGATGACGGGGTTAGCCCTGGGGTGTTTTTTCCGCCAGTTTCGGCTATGGCCATCTGCGCAATAATTTAACTTGTTAAATAATTTTTCGCCAGTCCTTTCGTCGCTCAAGCCCCTGGGGTTTGCACTGCCCCCAGGCCGCCCAAGAACAGATCGGCAACCACTGGCGCCATCGAGTCATAGCTCAAAACCCCATCGGGCTTGAGCCAGGTAAACATCCAGTTCATCATGCCGAACAGCAGCATGGTCAAGGCCTTGGTCAAACCATCGTGGTCCGCCTGGGGCCGCAGCTCTTGCACGGCCTGTGCCACGCTGTTGACCACCTGGCGCTCGCCGTTCAAGATGCGTTGCTGATCGGCTTCGTTCAAAAACCGCACATCCTCGGTCAGCACCCGGTGCTCGTTGACGGCGTGGGCATACTCCTGCACAAAGCGCTCAATCAGCGCCCGCAAACGCGGCTCGGCGGCCAGCGCCAGCTGGTCGACTTCGTCCACCAAGGCGATCAGGCGCGTGATGTGGGCCTCACAGATCTCCAGCAACAAAGCGTTCTTGTCCTTGAAATAGTGGTAGAGCGCCGGCTTGGACAGGCCGCAGGCCTGGGCCACCTCGTTCATCGAGGTGGCGGCATAGCCTGCTTTGGCAAACAGCTCGGCGGCCTGCGTCAAGATGTGCTCGCGCTGCTCTTCGTATCCGGGTGCTCGTCCTCGAGCCATGGTGTCTTTCCTTCAACAGTGTTGTTGGTTGGCATCATGCCTCAAAGCATTGCCCCTGCTGGTTCAGCGCTCGTCAAACGAAAGCACCACACGCTCGGTCAGCGGGTGCGCCTGGCAGGTCAGCACAAAGCCATGCTCTACCTCTTTTTTGTCGAGTGCAAAGTTGCGCTCCATACGCACCTCGCCTTCCACCAACTTGGCGCGGCAAGTACCGCAAACACCTGAGGTGCACGAATACGGCACCTCCAGCCCGGCGGCCGATGCGGCGTCCAGAATGCTGGGCTGGCCCTTGGTGAAGGGTACTTCGCGCGAGAGACCATCGCGGATGATGACGATGCGCGCCGTTTCCGCGTCGCCCGGCTTGGCCTCGTGCACCACGGCACCCACGGTGCCCGGCTGCAAGGCCACGCCAAAGCGCTCGATGTGGATACGGTCTTCGGGCACGCCAGCGGCCAGCAAAGCGGCTTCGGCCTCGTCGTTCATCTGGAACGGACCGCAGACGTAGACATGGTCAATCTGCGCCGCAGGCACCACCGTGCGCAAGAACTCGGCCAGCTTGTCGCGGTTCATCACGCCAGAGTTGATGGGCGCATCGGTGTGCTCGTCGGAGAACACGTGCTGCAGCACCAGGCGCGACATGTAGCGGTTCTTGAGGTCTTCCAGCTCTTCCTTGAACATGGTCGAGCGCAGCTGCCGGTTGCCGTAGATCAGCGTGAAGCGGCTGTGGGGCTCGCGCGCCAGCACCGTTTTCATGATCGACAGAATCGGCGTGATGCCGCTGCCGCCAGCCAAGCCCACATGGTGGCGGCGGGCCGTGGGCTCCAGCGGCACGAAGAAGCGGCCTTGCGGCGCCATCACCTTGACCGAATCGCCGGGCTTGAGGTGCTCGTTGATCCAGTTGGAGAACACACCGCCACGCACCTTGCGCACGCCAACGCGCAGCTCGCCATCATCGACGCCCGCGCAGATCGAGTACGAGCGGCGCAGATCCTGGCCGTCGATATCGGCGCGCAAGGTCAGGTACTGGCCCTGGGTGAAGCCAAAGACTTCGCGCAGCTCGGGCGGCACATCGAACGAGACCACCACCGCTTCTTGCGTATCGGGTTCGATCTTGCGCACGCGCAAGGGGTGAAATTGCACACTCATGGAAATTCCGTTTCTTCAAATTGGCTTGAAGTGCTCAAAAGGTTCGCGGCAGGCCAGGCAGCGGTACAAAGCCTTGCAGGCCGTGGCGCCGAAGGCCGACAGGCGCTCGGTCTGCTTGCTGCCGCAGCGCGGGCAGGCCGGGTGGTTGGCCGAGGGCGTAGACAGATCGCGGCCAAAAAAGCGGATCGGTACCGCACCATCGGCCGCTACCGGCCCGGGCGGCGCAATGCCGTACTCGCTGAGCTTGCGCTTGCCTGCTTCGCTGATCCAATCGGTGGTCCAGGCCGGTGCGCGGCGCAGCGTGACCCGCGCCGGGCCCAGGCCGGCCGCTTCGATGGCGGCGAGCACATCGCTCTCTATCACTTCGGTTGCTGGGCAGCCCGAATAGGTGGGTGTCAGCACGATCTCCAGCCCTTCGTCCGAGGCCAGCACATCGCGCACAATGCCCAGGTCGCACAGCGAAACCGCTGGCACTTCGGGATCGGGCACCTGGTGCAGCACCGCCCAGGCTGCCTGCAGCCGGGCTTCGAGCGTGGGGCAAGCGGTGGTCATCACCAGGCTCCCGCGGGAAAGCTGCGCTGCAGGTACTGCATGTCGGCCAGGATGTAACCCATGTGTTCGGTATGCACGCCTTGCTTGCCCGTGCTCTGGAACTTGCTGGCAGCCGGCTCGGCCAACTGCGCCTCGGCCAGAATGGCGCGCATGTCGGCCAGCCAGGCTTCCTGCAAATCAGACCAGCGTGGGCCCCAGCCGGCATCGGCGGCCGCGTGGTCGGCAGCGTCGGTGTCGAACAGCTCGGGCACATAGCGCCACAGCTGCTTCAAGGCTTTTTCCGTGCGGGCACGCGACTCGTCCGTGCCGTCGCCCAGGCGCACCACCCAATCGGCCGAATGCTGCTGGTGGTAGCGCACTTCCTTGAGCGCCTTGGCGGCAATGGCACGCAGTTCCTCGTGGCTGCTGTTGGCACTGACGCTCTCCCACAGCAGCTTGAGCCAGGTGGCCACCATGGCGTTGCGCAGCACGGCAAATGCGAAATCGCCGCGTGGCAGCTCGACCAGGCTCAGGTTGAAATAGTCGCGCTCGTTGCGCAAAAAGGCCAGCTGGTCTTCGTCGTAGTTATGGCCTTCGATCTGGCCGACCAGGCTGAGCACGGCGCGGGCCTGGCCGATCAGGTCCAGCGCAATGTTGGACATCGCAATATCTTCTTCCAACACCGGCGCATGGCCGCACCATTCACTGATGCGCTGCGCCAGGATCAGGCAGCTGTCGCCGATGCGCAGCAGATACTGCGTGGCGGGCGTGAGCTCAAGGCTGATGGATTCGGTGGACATGGCAGCTCCCGGGATCACATGTGATCCACTTCCTTGGGCAGGTGGAAAAAGGTGGGGTGGCGGTAGACCTTGTCTTCGGCCGGATCAAAGAACATGTCTTTGTCGCCGGGGTCGCTGGCCACGATCTGGCTCGATGGCACGACCCAGACGCTGGAGCCTTCCTGGCGGCGCGTGTACACATCGCGTGCCATCTGGATCGCCATCTTGGCGTCGCTGGCGTGCAGGCTGCCGCAGTGCTTGTGGTCGAGACCGGCCTTGCTGCGAACAAATACTTCCCACAATGGCCATTCGTTGGCGGTTTGCTGACTCATGCTGCCTCCTTGATTGCACGCGCTTGTTGTTTGCGGGCGTGGGCGAGCGCGGCATCGCGCACCCAGGCCCCGTCGTCCCAGGCCTGCACCCGGGCGCTCAGGCGCTCCTGGTTGCAGGGGCCGTCACCGGCGATCACGCGCCAGAACTCGTCCCAGTTGATCGGGCCGTGGTCGTAGGACTGGCGTTCTTCGTTCCATTTCAGATCTGGGTCGGGCAGCGTGATGCCCAGCACCCGCGCTTGCTCCACCGTGGCGTCGATGAACTTCTGGCGCAGCTCGTCGTTGCTCACGCGCTTGATGCCCCAGCGCATCGACTGCGCGCTGTTGGGCGACTGGTCATCGGGCGGGCCGAACATCATGATCGACGGCCACCACCAGCGGTTGACCGCGTCTTGCACCATGTCTTTTTGCGCCTGCGTGCCGCGCTGCATCATGGTCAGCAAGGCGTCGTAGCCCTGGCGCTGGTGAAAGCTCTCTTCGCGGCAGATGCGGATCATGGCGCGCGCATAAGGCGCGTACGAGCAGCGGCAGATGGGCACCTGGTTCATGATGGCCGCGCCATCCACCAGCCAGCCGATGGTGCCGATGTCGGCCCAGGTCAGCGTCGGGTAGTTGAAGATGGAGCTGTACTTGGCCTTGCCGGTGTGCAGTGCGTCGAGCATTTCGTCGCGCGAGCTGCCCAGCGTCTCGGCGGCCGCATACAAGTACAGGCCGTGGCCGCCCTCGTCTTGCACCTTGGCCAGCAAAATGGCTTTGCGCTTGAGCGTGGGCGCGCGCGTGATCCAGTTGCCCTCGGGCAGCATGCCGACAATCTCGGAGTGCGCGTGCTGGCTGATCTGGCGCAGCAAGGTCTTGCGGTAATGCTCGGGCATCCAGTCCTTGGCTTCGATGAAATCGCCGGCATCGATGCGCGCATCAAAGCGCTCCATCAAACGCGGGTCTTCCACCACCTGCGGCTTGCCTTTGCCGCCTTCCTGGGGTTCCTTGCCCATGGTGTCCATGGCTTGTGTGTACATGGCCAGTCCTCCTGAACTGATGGTTGCTTGCTTTAACGCGAGCGTTGGTCAATCACGCGCCGGGCCTTGCCCGTCTGCGTGCGCTCGATGGTGTTGGGGTCGAACACCTTGACCGTGGTGGAGATGCCCACCAGGGTTTTGACGCGGTGTTGCAACCACTTGGAAATCTCGCCGCGCTCGCTCTCGCCGACGCCGGCATTGGGCTGCAGCTCGCAATGCACCTCGACCTGGTCGAGCGGGCCGACGCGCGAGACATGCACCTGGTACAGACCCGAGAGCTTGGCGTGCGCCAGCACGATCTCTTCGATCTGCGTGGGGAAGACGTTGACGCCGCGGATGATCATCATGTCGTCGCTGCGGCCCACAATCTTGCCCATGCGACGGAACGAGCGCGCCGTAGGCGGCAGCAGGCGCGTCAGATCGCGCGTGCGGTAACGGATGATGGGCAAGCCCTGCTTGGTCAGCGAGGTGAAGACCAACTCGCCCTCTTCGCCATCGGGCAGCACTTCGCCGGTGTCGGGGTTGATGATCTCGGGGTAGAAATGGTCTTCCCAGATCACCGGGCCGTCCTTGGTTTCCACGCACTCGCTGGCCACGCCCGGCCCCATCACCTCGGACAGGCCGTAAATATCGACCGCGTCCATGCCAGCACGCTTTTCAATATCGCGGCGCATGGCTTCGGTCCAGGGCTCGGCACCGAAGATGCCGACGCGGATGGAGCTGGCAGCCGCATCCAGGCCCTGGCGCTGGAACTCTTCCACCAGCACCTGCATGTAGCTGGGCGTGACCATGATGATGTCGGGCTTGAAATCGGTGATCAGCTGCACCTGCTTTTCGGTCTGGCCGCCCGACATGGGCACCACCGTGCAACCCGCACGCTCGGCGCCATAATGCGCGCCCAGGCCGCCGGTGAACAAGCCGTAGCCGTAGGCCACATGCACCATATCGCCAGCGCGGCCACCGGCTGCGCGGATGGAGCGCGCCACCAGATCTGCCCAGTTGCTGATGTCTTGCTGCGTATAGCCCACGACCGTGGGCTTGCCCGTGGTGCCGCTCGACGCATGCACGCGCGAGATCTGCTCACGCGGCACAGCGAACATGCCAAACGGGTAGTTCTCGCGCAGGTCTTTCTTGGTGGTGAAGGGAAAGCGCGCAATATCCTGCAGCGATTTCAGGTCGCTGGGGTGCACGCCGGCGGCATCGAAGGCTTTGCGGTAGTGCGGCACATTGTCATAAGCGTGCTGCAGGCTCCAGCGCAGGCGCTGCAGTTGCAGGGCCTGAATTTCGTCGCGGCTGGCGGTTTCTATGGCTTCGAGCGGGCCGGCGGTGTGGTTACGGGCGTCCATGTTCTTTGTCTCCTGGTCTGGCTGGTCAGGCTTGCGGCACGGTCTGCTTGCCTTTGAGCGTGTACGAACGCCCGCGGAACAGCGCAATCAGCTGGCCTTGCGCGGTGCGCACGGTGACGTCGTAGACACCGGTGCGGCCAGCCTGGGTTTGCTCCAGCGCCTCGGCCACCAGCACATCGCCAGGGCGGCCGGGGGCCACAAAATCGACCGCCAGGCCCGAGGCCACCGTCATCTCGTTGCGGGTATTGCAGGCATAGGCAAAGGCGGTGTCAGCCAGCGTGGTGATAAAGCCGCCGTGGCAAATATCAAAGCCGTTGAGCATGTCGTCGCGCACGGGCATCTCGATCGTGGCGGCGCCCGGCGCAATGTGCGTAATGCGCATGGCCAGGCCTTGGGCCGCGCGGTCGCGGGCAAACATGCCGTCGCGCACGCGTTCTGCGGTTTGTTGTGCCGTGGAGCTGGGGTCTGTAGCTTGCATGTTGTCTCTTTGGAATAGGTGGTCTGCAAATTTCAGCGGTCGGTGAAAACCGGCGCGCGCTTGGCTTGGAAAGCCGCCACGCCTTCGAGGTAATCGTGCGCACTGCCCAGGCGCTTTTGCTCGCTGGCTTCCAGTGCCAGCGATGCAGCAAAGCCTTGCTCCTGCGCGGCATCGATGGCTTGGCGCGTAGCTACCAAGGCTTGCGTGGGCATGCTGGCCAGCTTGGCCGCCAAGGCCTGCACTTCGGCCAGAAAATTGGCATTGGGTGCGCAGCGCCAGATCAGGCCGATGCGCTCTGCCTCTGCCGCTGGCAACTTGTCGCCCAGCAAAGCCAGGCCCAGCGCGCGCTGGCGGCCCACCAAACGCGGCAGCAACCAGGTACCGCCGCTGTCTGGCAACAGACCGATCTTGGTGAAAGCCTGGATGAAGCTGGCCGATTCGGTGGCCACAACCAGATCGCAGCACAACGCAATATTGGCGCCCGCACCAGCGGCTACGCCGTTGACCGCCGCAATCACCGGCACCGGCATGGCACGCAATTGCTCGCACAGCGGCTGGTAATGGCGCGTGATCAGCACGCTCAAATCGGTAGGTGGCTCACCTGCGGGTGCTGGTGCTGCGCCTTCATCGGCCAAATCCTGGCCTGCACAAAAACCACGGCCAGCGCCCGTCAACACCACGCAGCGCGTTTGCGGGTTGGCCGCAGCCGCTTGCAGCGCGGCCCGCAGCTCGCGGTGCATGGTTTGCGTAAAGCTGTTGAGCGCCTGCGGGCGGTTCAAGGTCAGGGTGCAAACCGCATCCTGCTGGTGGACCAGCACGGTGGGCTCACTCGTGGGCTGTGCTTGTTCTGGCATCGCTTGTCATCCGGGGTTTTTCTCGTGGGACCGCTGCAATCTGGGTGCTGGAAACTACCAAGCCACGGAGATTGACCGACCGTTCGGTCAAGAATATACTGATTTCCTGCTTTAGCGCAATACGCAATCGGCTAGGGACTAACCCGAGCCCACGCCCAGCGCAGGCATACGCAGATCGAAACACGCAGGCCTCAGGCTGCAACCCTTATTAACGGAGACCCACCACCATGTCCTTGTTTGACAAGCACCAGGCCCTGCTGAACCAGGCTGTCCACGCGGCCAAAACGCGCGAATACTGGGCTGCTTTCCCGGAAAACCCCTCGCCCAAGATCTACGGCGAAACCGCCCAGGCTGATGGCCAGGCCGCAGCCGAAGCCTATTTCGGCAAGGACTTTCCGTTGCAGCAAAGCGGCACGCGGGGCTGGGTGGCAACCGAACAATCGCCTTATGGCGTGGCCTTGGAGGTGCGCTACCCCGATGTAGCTCCGCAAGACCTGGTGGCCGCAGCCCAGGCCGCCGAGCCCGGCTGGCAAGCGCTGGGCGCCAAAGGCCGCACCGGCGTGCTACTGGAAGCACTGGCCCGCATTCACCAGCGCACGCACGAAATCACCCACGCCGTGCTGCTGACCAGCGGCCAAGGCCCGATGATGGCTTTCCAGGCCGGCGGCCCGCACGCGCAAGACCGGGCGCTCGAAGCCATTGCCTACGCCTGGATGGCGCAAGCCGATGTGCCGGCCAGCGCGCACTGGGAAAAGCCCCAAGGCAAGAACCCGCCGCTGGTGATGCAAAAACATTTCGAGGTGGTGGGCCGCGGCATTGGCCTGGTGATCGGCTGCGCCACCTTCCCCACCTGGAACACCTACCCCGGCCTGTTCGCCAGCCTCGCCACCGGCAACCCGGTCATCGTCAAGCCGCACCCCAATGCGGTGCTGCCCATGGCCATCACCATTGCCATTTTGCGCAGCGTGCTGCAAGAGCAAGGCCTGGACCCGAACGTGGTGCAGCTCGGCCTGTGCCCCAACAATGCCGACACGCAAGCGCTGGCCGCCGACCCGGCGGTAGCGCTGATCGATTTCACCGGCAGCACCGCCTTTGGCCACTGGCTGCGCGACAACGCCAAGCAGGCGCGCCTGTACGCCGAGATGGCCGGCGTGAACACCGTCATCCTCGAATCGACCGATGACTACGCCGCCACCATGAAGAACCTGGCTTTCACGCTGGCCTTGTACAGCGGCCAGATGTGCACCACCACGCAGAACATCCTGATTCCGCAAGACGGCATTGCCAGCAACGAAGGCCACAAGAGCTTTGAGCAAGTGGGCCAAGATTTGGGTGCCGCGCTCGATGCCTTGCTGGCCGACCCGCGTGTTGCCACGGCCGTACTCGGCGCGATTGCTTCGCCTGCAACGGCCGAGCGTGTTGCCGCTGCTGCCAAGAATGGCAAGGTGGTGCACGCCTCGCAGAAAGTGGCGCATCCGCAGTTCCCCAATGCCGTGCTGCAAACCCCGTTGCTGGTGGCGCTGACCGAAGCCGACAGCGCCATCTACAACCAGGAATGCTTTGGCCCGGTGGCATATCTGGTGGCTGTCAAAGATGCGGCGGCTGCACTGGCTGTGGCACAAAAAACGCTGCGCGAAGAAGGCGCCCTCACCTTGGGGCTGTACTCGCAGCACGCCAGCTATATCGACCAGGTAGTGCAACTGAGCCTGCGCGGCAAGGTGGCCTTGTCGGTCAACCTCACGCAAGGCATTTACGTCAACCAATCGGCGGCTTTCTCCGATTTCCATGCCACCGGCGGCAACCCGGCAGCCAACGCCAGCTACTCCAACTTGGCGTTTGTGGCCGACCGCTTTGTCATCGTGCAGCGCCGCGCCCACGTGCACGCGCTGTGATTGCTAAAGGCTGAGCGCCGCTAAAGCAGCCAGTAGCTGCCAGTAGCGGCTGGCGTCAGCGCTCTTTTTCTCTCGCCCAGTCAGCAGCCCATCTTCATCGGATGGGCTGCTGTTTTTTCAGAGGCGCCAAAACCGCTGGACGCAGGCGCCTCCGTTCATATAATTGGCATACCAATTATTTCAATACCAACCAAATGCCACTCCAAGCCCTGGAAGCACTCACTGGCGGGCAGCCGCCCAGTGCCGATGACGCACAGCGCCACTTCATGTTCGCCACCGCCCAGATCCACAAACAGTGGCGCCGCGTGGCAGACCGGCTGCTGACGCCGCGCGGGCTGACGCAGGCACTGTGGCTGCCGCTGCTGCATTTGCACCGGGCGGACGAGCCCTTGCGGCAAAAAGACCTGGCCTTCTCGCTGGCGCTCGACAACTCGTCCGTGGTGCGCCTGGTCGATGGGCTGATGGCCCAAGGCTGGGTCGAAACCGTGGCCGATGCGGACCGCCGCGTCAAACGCATCCAGCTCACCGCCAGCGGCCGAGCCGAGGCCGAAATGGCCAGCGAAGTGCTTTCCGAAGCGCGCCAGCAAGTGCTCAACAGCGTGCCCGCCGAAGACCTGCTCACCGCCTTTGCCACCATGCAAAAACTGATACAGGCCATGAACGCGCTGGAAGAGGCAGCCGCCAGCGACAACCTGCCCGGCAACGACTGAGGCCAGCACGCCATGGCTTTCCCCGCACGGCTTTCCCTGCAAACGCCCTCTCCCCACAGCCAGCGCGTTCCGCCCTTGTGGCTGCTGGTGCTGATCACCCTGGCCGGCACCGTGGCCATGCACATGTTCGTGCCCGCGCTGCCCGATGCGGCGCACCACCTGCAAGCCAGCCCGGGCCAGGCACAGCTCACCATCACGGTCTACATCATCGGCCTCGGCTTGGGCCAGCTCATCTACGGACCGCTGTCCGACAGCCTGGGCCGCCGCCCCATGCTGCTGGTGGGCTTGTCGCTCTACACGGCCGCAGGCATTGCCGCATTTTTTGCACCCACCATCGAAGCCTTGGTGGTGGCCCGCTTGTTTCAGGCCTTAGGCGGTTGCGCCGGCCTTGCCTTGGGCCGTGCCATTGCGCGCGACACCTCCACTGCAGAAAACGCCGTGGGCAAGCTCGCCCTGCTCAACCTGATGATGATGATCGGCCCCGGCCTGGCCCCCGCCATCGGCTCTTGGATAGACGCGCTGCTGGGTTGGCGCAGCATCTTCGCCATGCTGGCGATCATGGGCGGCGTCACGCTCACCGGCGTGTGTTTTTTGCTCAACGAAACCGGCAAACCCACCGGTGAGTTGCACCTGAGCACCATCCGCGCCGACTACCGCCGCTTGCTAGGCACCCCCAGCTTTGTGCTGTTCGCGCTGGGCGGCGGCTGCGCCACCACGGCCATCTATGCCTTTGTCTCGGCGGCGCCGTTCATCTTCATCGAGCAATTGCATGCCAGCAAAACCGATGTGGGCCTCTACCTCGGCCTCATCATGGTGGGCGTGGCTCTGGGCAATGTGCTCACGCGCAGCCTCATCCGGCGCTGGTCGCTCGACCGCGTCATGCTCATCGGCAACACGCTCAGCCTGGTCTGCGCGGCCGCGCTGCTGCTGCAAGTGCTCAGCGGCCACCTCAGCATCAACGGCACCTTGCTCAGCATGGCAGGCGTCACCATGGGCGCCGGCCTGGCCAGCCCCACCGCACTGGCCCGAGCCCTGGGCATTCACCCGGATTTGACGGGCTCAGCCGCAGGCGTCTACGGCTTTACCCAAATGCTGATTGGCGGCATCTGCACCCTGGCCGCCGGCCTGGGCAGCAACCCGGCGCTGTCAGCCGCCGTGGTCTTGCTGGTGGCCAGCATCCTGGCCCAGATCGGCTTTCGCCAAGGTATGCGCCGGCCACTGGTCAGGACCGAGAAGTTGGCTTGAACGCCATGTGGGCTTGCTGCGCCTAGCGGCTGCCCATCACAAAACCAAACGGCCGCTTGCAGAGCAAGCGGCCGTTTGGTCATGCTGGCTCCGGCTTACAGTCCAATGGCGCGCAAGTCCAGTCGGTCGTCCTTCATCGGCGGGCACCAGTAGTAGCTGTTGGTCACAGGCTGCATCATCTGGAACAGACCATCGACAATGCCGTCTTCTTCGCCCGACATGCGGCGCATCTGCGCTTCGAAAGCGTAGAAACTGCTGCCAAAGCCGGCAAACAGGGTGCCTTCGACGTCGCTGCCATCGGGCTGCACGCGCCACCAGGCCATGTTGCGGCGCAGAATGAAGGCTTCGGGGTCAAAATCTTCCTGCGCAGTGCGTTTGACGTGGGCGGATTCGGGCGCGTCGTCCAACTCTTCGTTGTCGCTCAGGCGCCGGCCGATCATGTGGTCTTTCTGCAGCGCGCTCATGCGGTCAAAAGCAGCACGGTCGTGCACCCACTGCTGCACGGCAAAGTAGCTGCTGCCGTCCACACCTGGGCCGACATTGCGCGCAAAAGCCGCGTCGATGGCCGCATCGCCCGTCGGGTTTTCGGTGCCGTCTTCGTAGCCGGTCAGGTCACGCACCACGTCTTTGCCGTTCCAGCCATGGCGGAAGCAGTCGATCACCTGCACACGGCTGAAGGCGGGCTGCAAAAAGGCAGCCGCCTCGCGCGAGGCCTTGAGCAGATCGCCCTGCTCGGCACCACGCAGCCACAGGCACAAGGCATGCGGCGTCAGCGGCAGCTCGCCATTGGGGCCTTTGATCGCTGGAAAGCTGCGCAAGCCCGCCACTTTGGCGCCCAGCGCCAAGGCCAGCGGCTCGCCGATGCAGACCACGGCGTTGGTGCCGTCGGCCCAGTTCTGCAACGCCACAAGGGCTTTGCGCACGGCGGCGGCGTCACCTCGGATATTCCAAAATTGGTAGCGGCTGACCGCTGGCAGGCTTTGCAAAATGCCTGGCTGGTGTAGTGGCTTCATGGCTCTCACAAAATCAAAAAAGGACCGGCGCACAGGCATTGCCGCGCGCCGCTCGTGGGTCGTTCCTCAAGCAAACATTGTGGCCCATCTCGCCGGCCGCAGGAACAGTGGCAGGCTTGTCGGGCTAAACCTTTGTCTATCGCTCTGATAGTAAATGCGCTTGCCAGGCAAGGCGCTTCAGTCTTGCACTGGCTCGCGGGGAGCATCAGCGGGGGAAGCCCCGGGCATGGAGACGCCCAGCGCATCACACAGCTGCTGCACCGTGGCACGCAGTTGCGCCACCTCGGTCTCCAGGGCATCAACACGCTGCGCCAAGCCTCCAGATGCTGGAGCAGAACCTGCAGCGCTTTGTAGTGCCTCTACATCAACGGGGCCACAGAGCAAATGCATCCAACGCTGCTCGCGCGCGCCGGGCGCACGCGGCAGTTGCACCACCAGCGGACCGCCTTTTTCTTCGCTGCGCTCGCGCAGTTCGTCCAAAAACCCTTCTACCGAAGAGATGTCGGCAAAGCGGTGCCAGCGCTCAGAGTTGATGCGCAGCTCGCCCGCAGTCTGCGGGCCGCGCAAGGCCAGCAGTGCCAGCAGCACGGCCGATTGGTCTGGCACGCCAATACCCCGCGGAAAGTTGTGCTCATAGCGCGTGGCGCGGCTGCCACTGATCTCTACCGCCAGCCCCATTTGGCGCAGCTCGTCCACCGCATCTGCGGCCTGGGCGTCGCTCACCTCCATCACCGGGTCGCGGCTGGATTTCTGGTTGCAGCCGGTGACCAGGGCGTTGAGTGTGAGCGGATAGCTGTCGGGCACGGTGCGGGCTTTTTCCATCAAAGTGGCCAGCACACGGGCCTGCACCGGGTTGAGCGGGGTGGAACGGGGATCAAAAGGCATACGGTCTCTCCTCAAAACTTGGCGTACATCGTAAACAGGTTCTGCGCCGAGCTGCGCAAACAGCGTCAGCCATGGCTGCCGTTTTGGCAGAATCTGTGCGAACAATGTCATTGCTGCCAGGCAACAAAACGCGCACACTGGCCGCATGCCTCGCCCATCCACCGCCATCCGCCCCAAGCTCCACCAGGTCGTCTGCGTCGCCTACCCGGGCGCGATGAGCCTGGACATCACCGGCCCGATGCAGGTATTTGCCACCGCCAACGATGTGCGCCAGCGCCAGGGCCTGCCCGCGCATTACCAGTTGGTGTTTGCCGGCTTGGAGGCCGGGCCGGTGCGCTTGTCTTGCGGCTTGCAGATCGTTGCCAGCCACGGTTTGCGCCAGCTGCGCTTGCCAGCCAACAGCACGGTACTGGTTCCCGGCGGCGATGGCATCGAACTCGCCCAGCACAACGAAGCACTGCGCCGGTGGGTGCAGCGTGCTGAAAAGCGCGTGCAACGCATCGGCTCGGTCTGCTCGGGCGCCTTGGTGCTGGCGCGCGCCGGCTTGCTCGACGGCCTGCCCGCCACCACACACTGGTGCCGCATGCAAGATTTGGCCGCGCTACAACGTGACATACAGATTGACGGCGACCGCCTGCACACTTTTGACGCCGCGCACCCGCAGCAGCGCCACATCTTCACCTCGGCCGGCGTCACTTCGGGCATTGACTTGGCGATCAGCCTGGTCGAAGCCGATCTGGGCCGTGCCATAGCATTGGCCATGGCACGCCAGTTGGTCATGTTTGTGCGCCGCCCCGGCGGCCAAGCCCAGTTCAGCCCCTTGCTGAGTGCCGAAACCACGCAAGCGCCGCGCCTGGCGCAGTTGCTGGAATGGATACCCGGGCGTCTGGGCGAAGACCTCAGCGTAGAACAACTCGCCGCCCAAGCCTGCCTGCCGCCGCGCACGCTGGCCCGCGTTTTCCAGCAAGAGCTGGGCACCACGCCGGGCAAATACGTGGAGCGCGTGCGCGTAGAAGCCGCCGCCACCTTGCTGAGCCAGCGCCAGGCATCCGTCGCCACCGTAGCGCGCCTGTGCGGCTTTGGTCACCCGGAAAACCTGCGCCGCAGCTTCCACAAAACCCTGGCCGTCAGCCCGCAGGCTTTTGCCGAGCGCTTTGGCACGGGTTGATGGCTGCAACGCCGCCCGCTCACTAAACACCGTCCCCCTGAAGCCTTGGCAGCAGCGCCAGGCCCCGACTCGCCCATTTTTTGCTTTGGAGAAACCTCATGTTGCTTCGACAACATCCGAAACTTCTGCTGCTGAGCCTGGCCCAGGCCCTTTATTGGTCCTGCTCCATCATCGGCATCGCCTTGACCGGCCTGGTCGGCCAGCGCCTCAGCCCCTGGCCGCTGCTAACCACTTTGCCGCTGACACTGCTCGTCGTCGGCAACCTCGTAGCCATCGGCCAGTTGGCCCGCTGGATGCAGCGCCTGGGCCGAGCACGCGGCCTGCAATGCGGCGCCTTGTTCGGCATAGCGGCCGGCTTGCTGGCCGCCTATGCGCTGGCAGCCAGCAGCTTTGTGCTGTTCTGCCTGGCCATGCTGATGCTGGGCGTGTACCAGGCATCGGCCGGTTTTTACCGCTTTGCGGCGCTCGACGGCATAGCGCCTGCCCACAAAGGAAGTGCCGCCGCATATGTGCTGGCCGGCGGCATTGCCGCAGCCGCCATTGCGCCCAGCGTGGCCGTGCATGCGGCCAGCTGGTGGAGCACGCCCATGCTGGGCGCCTACTTGGCGATTGCTGGGCTGGCCTTACTGGCCTGTGTGTTGCTGCAAGGCTTGCCTGCGGCGACTGCCAGCGCCAGCAGCGCGGCGCCGCTTGCCGGCCCGGCACTGCGCGCAGCCCGCCAAGCGCTGTGGCGCCAACCGGCCGTGCGCCTGGCCATCACCATCACCGCTTGCGGCCATGGGCTGATGGTTCTGGTGATGAACGCCACGCCGCTGGCCATGCACGGCGCCGGGCACGCACTCAGCGCCTCAACCCACGTCATCCAGTGGCATGTGCTGGGCATGTTTCTGCCCTCGCTGGTAGCCGGCAAACTGGTAGACCGCTTTGGCGCCAAGCGCATTGGCTGGCTGGGCAGCGCCTTGCTGGCCGCCAGTGCGGCGGTGGCGCTGACGGGTACGGGCTTTGCACCTTTTCTGGCCAGCTCGCTGCTGCTGGGCGCCGGCTGGAACTGCATGCTGCTCGCCGGCACCACGCTCCTGGCCCAGTCTTGCAGCCCGGCCGAACAACCCGTGGCCCAGCCGCTGATGGAATGGGCCAACTCCGGCGCAGCCGCGCTCATGTCCTTCAGCTGCGGAGTACTGGTGCAAACCCTGGGCTGGCAAGCGATCAACATTGCCATGCTGCTGGTGTTGCTGTTAGTCGTGTGGCGGCTGTGGCGGGCGGCAAACACCGGCCCTGCGGCGGCAGCTCCGCAAAGCTGAGCAGCAAAATACGACGGGCACATGGAGGGCACATGGCGGCCAAGCTCTACCTGCTCCGATTGGCATAGCGCCTGCCTACACCCAAGCCAGCCCAAGCCGTCACCCTGGCGACTGGCTTGGTACAAACCGCAGCGCGCAAGTGCTGGCCGCGCCTCTACAGTGCGCCTCTACGCACACCAACAGGAGACACCATGCGCGCGTCCATCCCTCCAATCCGCAGCATTCGCTTGGCCGCCTTGCTGGCGGCAGCCGCCTTAGCTGCGCCGGCCTTCGCTGGCAGTATTGAAGCTGCCGAGTTCAACAGCCCCACGCTCAAGCGCAGCTGGACCTATAACGTCTACCTGCCCAGCGGCTACGACGCCAACGCCAAGCTGCGCTACCCGGTGATGTACCTGCTGCACGGCAACGACGGCGCGCGCAATGACTGGCCGGTCAAAGGCAATCTGCTGCAAACGGCTGACCAGCTGATCGCCAGCGGTCAGATCCCGCCCGCCATCATCGTGATGCCCGACGCCGGCACCACCTGGTATGTGGATTTGAAGGAGCCGATGGAGACTGCCTTCTTCAACGATTTTGTGCCCCATATCGAAGGCAAGTACCGCACCCTCAAAAGCCGCGACGGCCGCGTGATCGGCGGCCTGTCCATGGGCGGCTACGGCGCGCTGCGCTATGTGCTGAAGTACCCCGAGAAATTCCAGGCTGCCGCGCTGCTGAGCCCGGCCATCTACAACCCCGAGCCGCCAGCCGATTCGTCGGCCCGTTTTGTCAAGGTCTTTGCCGAGCCCAATACCGAAGGCGCCTACAGCAAAACCGTGTGGCAAAGCTATAACTACCCGCCGCTGTGGGAGCAGTTTCTGGCCAAGAAAATCAGCGTGCCCATGTACATCAACAGCGGCGATGACGACGAATTCATGATCGAGTCCGAAGCCACCCAGCTCTACAGCCTGCTGCGCAAGAACAAGCAAGCGGCTGAGTTGCGCATTGTCAACGGCAAGCACGAATGGCCCGTGTGGGAAAGCACCGTGGGCGATGCGCTGAAATATGTGTTCCGCACCGTACGCCGTCCGCAAGCGGACCAATAAACAGGCCCGGCCAGCAACGACAAGGGATCCCGCAGGATCCCTTTTCCGCTACTGGGCCAGTGCTTTTACAGATTGCCCACCATGTCTTTGGCCACCACCCACTGGTCGAACTGCTCGGCCGTCACATGGCCGCTGGCAATGGCCGCTTCGCGCAGGCTCGTGCCTTCCTTGTGCGCCTTCTTGGCGATATAGGCCGCCTTGTCGTAACCGATGTGCGTATTGAGCGCGGTCACCAGCATCAGCGAACGGCTGACCAGCTCGGCAATGCGATCCTTATTGGGCTCGATGCCCACGGCGCAGTGCGTGTCAAAACTCAGCATGCCATCGGCCAGCAGACGCACGCTTTGCAAAAAGTTGTGCGCCACCAGCGGGCGGAAAACATTCAGCTCGAAATTGCCTGATGCGCCGCCGAAGTTGATCGCCACATCGTTGCCAAACACCTGGGCGCACAGCATCGTCATCGCCTCGCACTGCGTGGGGTTGACCTTGCCCGGCATGATGGACGAGCCCGGTTCGTTCTCCGGGATGGACAGCTCGCCCAGGCCGCTGCGCGGGCCGCTGGCGAGCCAGCGCACATCGTTGGCGATCTTCATCAAACTGGCGGCCAGGGTTTTGAGCGCGCCGTGTGCATGCACCAGGCCGTCGCAACTGGCCAAAGATTCAAACTTGTTGGGTGAAGTGACAAACGGGAAACCGGTGATGGCCGCAATCTCGGCAGCCACGCCTTCGGCATAACCTTTGGGCGCGTTCAGGCCCGTGCCCACGGCAGTGCCGCCCAGCGCCAGCTCATACAAATGCGGCAGCGCGGCCTTGATGTGCTTCTCGCCATGTTCCAGCTGCGCCACCCAGCCCGAAATCTCCTGCCCCAGCGTCAGCGGCGTGGCGTCTTGCAAGTGCGTGCGGCCGATCTTGACGATATCGGCAAAGGCCACGCTCTTGGCCTTGAGCGTGCGGTGCAGTTGTGCAATGGCGGGCAACAGCTTTTGCTCAATGGCGGTGACCGCCGCCACATGCATGGCTGTGGGGTAAACATCGTTGCTCGACTGGCTCTTGTTCACATCGTCATTCGGGTGCACCAGGCGCGCTTCGCCGCGCTCGCCGCCCAGCAGCTCGCTGGCTCGGTTGGCCAGCACCTCGTTGACGTTCATATTGGTTTGCGTGCCTGAGCCGGTCTGCCACACCACCAGCGGAAACTCGTCCGGGTGTTTGCCGGCAATTACCTCATCTGCCGCGGTATTGATGGCTTGGGACTTTTTCTCATCGAGCAGGCCGAGCTTGTGGTTGACGGTGGCAGAGGCCTTTTTCACCTGCGCCAGCGCGTGGATGATCTCGCGCGGCTGCTGTTCGCCGCTGATGTCGAAGTTCTGCAGTGAGCGCTGGGTTTGCGCACCCCACAGCTGGTTGGCGGGCACCTCAATGGGGCCGAAAGTGTCTTTTTCCTGGCGGGTAGCTGTCATGGCTGGATAACTCCTGTTTTCTCAACAATTACAACGCGGCACGCTGGGCTGGCTTCAGTCTGGCTGAGGCGCCGCAGGATTCACAAAATCGCGCCACTGCCGGCCACTGAGTGTGGGCCTGGCAGCGCCACACCCCATCGTAGCCCAGCCAATGCAAGCCGTTCTCATCTGGCGTGCACATCCCTTGAGGCAGCGGGGCTAGTGGGGCGATTGTGCTTTCCTATGCGGCTCCATGCCCATTGCGGCCCGCGCCTGAGCCACGCCTCTGAAGCAAGCCCCAACAACCTGAGTCTTCTAGAAGACTTATCGGGCTTTCTGCGCCGGGCGCGGGGGAAGCGCCGATAATCAGCGGGTTATCCCTGCGTAAACGGCCCCCTAAGCCGTGCGCATTCTCTAACCCAGAAGACAAGCCACGATGACCACCTCCATCCGCCAGCAGGACCTGATCGACTCGATCGCAGGTGCCCTCCAGTACATCAGCTACTACCACCCCGCTGACTACATCCAGCATCTGGCCCGCGCGTATGAGCGCGAGCAAAGCCCTGCGGCCAAGGATGCGATGGCGCAGATCCTGACCAACTCCAAGATGGCCGCCACCGGCCACCGCCCCATCTGCCAGGACACCGGCATCGTCAACGTGTTCCTCAAAGTGGGCATGGACGTCCAATGGGAAGGCTTCACCATGGGCCTGGAAGACGCCGTCAACGAAGGCGTGCGCCGTGGCTACAACCACCCGGACAACACGCTGCGCGCCTCGGTCGTGGCCGATCCGCACTTCGCCCGCAAGAACACCAAGGACAACACGCCTGCCGTCATCAACGTGCAGATCGTGCCCGGCGACAAGCTGGACGTGACCGTGGCAGCCAAGGGCGGCGGCTCGGAAAACAAGTCCAAGATGATCATGATGAACCCCAGCGACTCGCTGGTGGACTGGGTGCTCAAGACTGTGCCCACCATGGGCGCCGGCTGGTGCCCGCCCGGTATGCTGGGCATCGGCATTGGCGGCACGGCTGAAAAGGCGGTGCTGCTGGCCAAGGAAAGCCTGATGGAAGACCTGGACATGTACGAGCTGCAGGCCAAGGCCGCCAGCGGTGCCAAGCTCGACCAGGTCGAAGAGCTGCGCCTGGAGCTGTACGAAAAGGTCAACGCCCTGGGCATTGGCGCGCAAGGCCTGGGTGGCCTCGCCACCGTGCTGGACATCAAGATCAAGATGTACCCCACGCACGCGGCCTCCAAGCCCGTGGCCATGATCCCCAACTGCGCCGCCACGCGCCACGCCCACTTTGTGATGGATGGCTCCGGCCCCGTGTACCTGGATGCGCCTTCGCTCGACCTGTGGCCCAAGATCGACTGGGAACCTGATTACAACAAGTCCAAGCGCGTTGACCTGAACAAGCTCACCAAGGAAGAAGTGGCCAGCTGGAAGCCCGGCGACACCATCTTGCTGAACGGCAAAATGCTGACCGGCCGCGACGCTGCGCACAAACGCATCCAGGACATGCTGGCCAAGGGCGAAAAGCTGCCCGTCGACTTCACCAACCGCGTGATCTACTACGTGGGCCCCGTGGACCCGGTGCGCGACGAAGCCGTAGGCCCAGCCGGCCCCACGACCGCCACCCGCATGGACAAGTTCACCGACATGATGCTGGAGCAGACTGGCCTGATCGCCATGATCGGCAAGGCCGAGCGCGGCCCGGTCGCCATCGAATCCATCAAAAAGCACAAGAGCGCTTACCTCATGGCCGTGGGCGGCGCCGCCTACCTGGTCTCCAAGGCTATCAAATCCGCCAAGGTCGTGGGCTTTGAAGACCTGGGCATGGAAGCCATCTACGAGTTCGACGTGGTCGACATGCCCGTGACCGTGGCCGTCGACGCCGGCGGCACCAGCGCCCACATCACCGGCCCCGCCGAGTGGAGCAAGCGCATCGCCTCGGGCGAGTTCAAGGGCATCGCCGTCGCCGGCGCCTGATGCGCTGACGCTGCAAGCTTGCGCACGCAAAACCGCCTTCGGGCGGTTTTTTTGTGCCCGATTCAGCGTTGATTGGCACCACCCGCTTCGCCCTGCCCCCGGCGCCAGCGCCCTGGCGTCTCACCCATCTCGCGCTTGAAAGCGGTGGCAAAGGCAGCTTCCGAGCCATAACCCACGGCTTCGGCAATTGAGGCGATGCTCTGGTCCGTTTGCGCCAACAAAGCACAAGCGTGCATGCAGCGCACCCGCAGCAGCCAAGGCGCAACAGCAAAACCGGCCTTGGCCTGGAAGTGGCGCGCAAAGGTAGCGCGAGACATGGCCGCTGAGGCAGCAAGTGTCTCCAGCGTCCAGCGCTCGCCGGGCTGCGCCAACACTGCTTGCACCGCCGGTGCCAAGCGCTCATCGGCCAACAGCGCCAGCAAGCCGACATCCATCTGGCTTTGCTCTGCGTAAGCGCGCAAAGCCAAGCCCAGCAATGCCTGGCCCAACCCGTCGAGCACCGCAGAAGCACCGGGCAAAGATGCGCCTGCAGACTCGGTTCGCAAGCCAGCGACCAGACCTTGCAACAGCGCCGCAGCACCTGTCTCACCGACGCCATTCGCTCCTGCCTGTGCAGGCAATAACGACACCTGCAAAACCGTCGGCAACCACGCCGCCAACAACTGGCCAGCACCGCGCGCGCACTGAAAGCGGCCGCAAAGCAGCTCCACATCTGCAGCACTCTGCGCGCCTGCAGCACTGTTCGTCTTGATCGGCAACGCCGCCCCTTGCGCCAATTGCAAAGGGCTCAACACAGCGGCCTTCCCCGCCTGCGTTAGCCGGTGGGCGCTGCCCTGCGGCAACAGCACCAAATCACCGGCACGCAAACGCAAACTGCGGCCAGCCACCCGCATGCGGCACTGCCCCGCCAACACTAGGTGAAACACAGCAGCAGCAGGCGCATCGGCGCTGGCCTGCTGCTGCGCATGCGGCAGCACAAAGCCGCCCGAGAGCTGGCAGCGCACGTCGAGTTGCACGCGCATGCGCGCCAGCTGAATCAAATGGCTCAAGGCATCCATGAGACGAATTCTAAAAAACTTGCACCGAATACCTATTGATCAACACAACTAGTCGCTCAACAATGGAGGCCTCAACTGGTTCACCCCACAAGGAGCAAACATGCTGGATTGGAACGAATACCGCAAAGAACTCGCAGGCCGCCTGGGCGAATTCTCACAACTGAGCCCCGGCACCATGGAAGGCTACAAAGCCCTGGCCAGCGCCGGCAACAAAACCGGCCACCTCGACGCCAAAACCCGCGAGCTGATCGCCATTGCCGTGGGCGTTACCACGCGCTGCGACGGCTGCATCGCCGTGCACACCAAAGCCGCCAAAGCCGCAGGCGCCAGCAAAGAAGAAATCGCCGAAGCATTGGGCGTAGCTGTTGCGCTAAATGCCGGCGCCGCCATGGTCTATTCGGCTCGGGCGCTGGATGCGTTGGAGTAAAGCGCGTCATCAATAACCAAGACCCGCAAGCTGCAGATGGCCGCTTGCGGGTTTCTTGCTGACCGCCAAGCCGTGCTATCAAGCCTGTGCAGTCGGCAAGATGCCTTTGGCAATGGTGTTGCGCTGGATTTCGCTGGTACCGGTCACAATACGGTACATGCGCAAGCGCCGGAAGATGAACTCCACCGGGTGGTTGTGCGTCACGCCTACATTGCCATGGATCTGGACCGCTTTGTCAGCAATTTCAAAGCAGCGCTCCGAGACGAAGAGCTTGCACATCGACGCTTCGGTGCGAATATCCAAACCCTGGTCGGCCTTGCGAGCAGTGGCCAGAATCATGTGTTCGCAAGCGTAAAGACTGGTGGCCATGTCAGCCAGCATGTGTTGAATAGCCTGAAAGCGGCTGATCGAACCACCAAACTGTTTGCGCTGCTGCGCATACGCCAGCGACAGCTCATACGCCTGCCGCGCCAACCCGAGCATTGTCGGGCAATGCAATAAGCGGTTGGTGTTGATACGGTTCATCGCGATCTGGAAGCCCTGGCCTTCCTGACCGATAACATTGCCTGCCGGCACGCGCAGGTTGTCGAAAATGATATCCGCGTCCACAAACTGCCCACTCATCGGCACGCAGTCGTAATCGAGCCGTACGCCGGGAGCATGCAGATCCACCAACAGCGCCGAAATACCTTTGGCCCCTGCCGCCGGGTCGGTCACACACATCAAGATGGCCGCATCGGCAAACGTCGAAGCCGTGATGAAATGCTTGCGCCCATTGACCACAAAGTGATCACCATCGCGCACTGCTTGCGTCTGGATGCTGGCGGCATCCGAGCCCGAATGCACCTCGGTCATCGCAAAGCAGATGCCCTTTTCTCCCCGGACCACAGGGTCCAGGTAGTTGGCCCGCTGCTCAGGGGTCAGATACTTGACGAGTGATCCGATCCGAGAAGGCCCGCCCCAGTCTCCCAGCACATGCGGGAAAAGAATGGCTCCGGAGGCTGCCACATCGTCCTTGAGCAAACAGTGCTGCTCAATGCTCAAGCCCTGGCCGCCCAGCTCGCGCGGCAGTTGCGCACCATAAAAACCCAATTCGCGACAACGCCGCCAAAGCGCGCGAATGGTGCTGCGCTCAAACTGGTCTTCGTAACCCAGACCCATGCGTTTTTCGCCAGGCAGCAGTTCAGATTTGAGATACTCGCGCAATCGTGCGCGCAAGGCTTCAAATGGCTCGGCGCGGGCCACGGTTTCGGTGCTGTCGGCAAGGGTGTCAGAGGCAATCATAGGGATGAAATAGTTCGGGGTTGGGAATGAGAATTGATGACCTGCGCTACTTTGTGGCGGTCGCCGAGCACGGCCATGTCGGACGGGCGGCGCAACGACTGGGTGTGACCCAACCGGCGCTGACCAAGGGTGTGCAACGCCTGGAAGCCAGCCTCGGGCTGCAGCTGTTTGAACGCAGCTCGCGCGGCATGGCCTTGACCAGCGTGGGCGGCGTCTTTTTTGAGCGCGCCAAGCATGTGTGCATAGGGCTAGACGAAGCGGTGCAAGAAGCGGAAGACCTGCATCTGGGTGCCATCGGCACCATTCGCGTCGGCGTCTCTCCGCCTTTTGCAGACAGCCTGGTAGGCGAAGCCTTTGTGCAGTTGCTGGCACAGCGCCCCGGTGCCAAGGCGCGGGTCACGATCAGTTTGAATGACACTTTGCTCAACTCCTTGCGGATAGGCGAACTCGACATCAGCGTGAATGCGCTCGACGACATCGAACCCGACGATTTGCAATACCGCGTGCTGTTTGACGACGATTTGTGTGTGGTTCTGCGCGAACACCACCCTTTGCTGCTCCAGCGCCAGCTCCAGCTCAGCGACCTGGCTACCCAGCAATGGGCGCTGCCTGGCTCACAGGTGCTGGCACGGCGCAAAATCGAAGCCCGCTTTGCCGAAGGCGGCCTGCCCGCACCCGATGTCGTTTTCCAAACAGACACTTCCATGACCTTGGCACCTTCGGTGCTGCGGCGCACCGATCTGCTCGGCCTGATGAGTCGCCAATCTCTGCGCTCCAGTGCCGGGCGTGGTTTGGTGGCGCTGGAGCTGAGCGATGCTTTCTGGCCGCGCCGCATTG
The DNA here is from genome assembly GCF_043359985.1 of Comamonas trifloxystrobinivorans. Classification (NCBI taxonomy): domain Bacteria; kingdom Pseudomonadati; phylum Pseudomonadota; class Betaproteobacteria; order Burkholderiales; family Comamonadaceae; genus Comamonas; species Comamonas trifloxystrobinivorans. The sequence continues at coordinate 99,912 of NZ_JBHZGV010000009.1, read as the reverse complement.
GCGTGGTCTCGCGTCGCGGTGCTTACCTCTCACCGCTGGTGCAGCGTTACATCGAAGTCCTCAGTGCTCACGCGCAGCATTTGCTCTCGTGAGCCCAAGGCTCAGATCTGCAGGTTGCGGATCACCGGTCCGAAAGCCTTGGCCTCCTGCACGGCGTAATCCTTCATCTGCGCAGGCGTGCTGGGCGTTGCGATAAAGCCCTGCTCTGCAAACAACTGCTTGACCGAGGCGCTTTGCAGCGCCTGCAGCGCAGCCTGGTTGAGCTGCCCCACCACCGCTTCCGGCGTGGCTTTGGGCACCGACAAACCCGCCCAACTGCCCGTATCCAGGCCCGTTACACCCAACTCTGACAAGGCCGCAATACCAGGCACGACCTTGGAACGTTCCTTGCTTGTAACGCCCAAGGGAACCACCTTTTTATTCTGAATGAAATTCAGCGCCGGGCCGATGGCGATGATGCCCAGATCGATATTGCCGGCGATCAAATCCGTCATCACATTGGCGCCGCCCTTGTAGGGCACATGCAGAACGTCCAGCCCCAACTGCTGCTTGATCAGCTCGAAAGTCAGGTGCATGGAAGTACCCATGCCAGGCGATCCGTATGAGAGCTTGGCCCCGTTCTTGAGCTTGGTCTGCAGTTGCGCGAAAGTCGTGATACCGCTGCGGGGCGAAGCCATGATCACGTGTGGCGCAATGCTCAGCCGCGATACCGGCTGCAAATCATTGAGCGGATCGTAGTCGAGCGATTTATACATGTCGCCCGCCGTAGCCAGATTGCCGCCATACAACAGCAGCGTCTGGCCATCGGGCTTGGCTCGCACCACCTTGCTGGCTGCAATGGTTCCGCCAGCGCCGCCAATGTTCTCCACGATGACCGTTTTTCCCATGGCTGCCCCCATGGCCAGCGCTACCGCGCGGCCGATGGTGTCAAACTGCCCGCCGGCAGAAAACGGTACTACCAAAGTCACCGGGCCAGCAGCGGCCTCGCTCCAAACCGGCAAGCCCGTGGCCGCACCCGCTGCCAGCCATTGCAGCAGTTCACGGCGTCGCGGCATGGCGACGCAAGGCGGAAATTCTTTCTCTTGCATGTTGTCTCCTGTAGTCGTGTGGCCAGTGTCGCCTTCAGCATGGCCTGCGGCGATAGCGCAATGGCTCACAGCGATAACCGTGCGGAATGAAGGGCGGCGATAACGCTGCGGCATCGGAATGCCGCATTCGCTTATCGGCGGTTTGCCGGGCCCCTCCTAGGATTGCCGCCATCCGCTGACTGGCGGACATCACTCACCCCAACAGACTCAGGAGACCGCCATGAACCAGGGCCGATTCATCACCCGAAATGCTCGTTACTTTCCCCAGCAAACGGCCATCATTTTCAACGACCAGCGCATGACTTTTGAGCAATTGGATCGCCGCTCAAGCCGACTGGCCAATGCACTGCTCGGCCTGGGATTGAGAAAAGGCGACCGCGTGGCCTTTCAAATGTCGAATCGACCTCAGATTGTCGAAATCGAGATTGCGCTGTACAAGGCCGGCTTGGTCAAAATGCCCTTGAACGCACGCCTGTCGGCCAACGAAGTCATTGACGTGGTCGACAACGGAGGCCCGCAGGTCTTCATCGTGGGCGACTCTCACACCGAACTGGTTCAGTCGGTGATGGACCGCATTGAGGTGCGCCAGTACGTCAGCTGCGGCGCGGGCGTTGCGGGTTGGCTCGACTATGAAGCACTGCTGGAAAAAGCCAGCGACACCAGCCCCGACGTAGAAATGCAAGCCCATGACCTGGCCGTTTTGCACTACACTTCGGGCTCCACGGGCAAGCTCAAAGCCGCCATGCAGACCGTCGGCAATCGCATGTCGCACCTGCGCAAAGTCGGCATGCACCGCATGCGTGTCGGCCCTGGCGACGTGCTCGGCCTGAGTGGCCCGCTGACCCATGCCAGCGGCATGTTCATGCAGCCCTTTCTCTACCAAGGCGGCAGTTTGCTGATCCAGGACCGCTTTGACCCGGACCTGCTGCTGTCGGCCATAGAGCGCTGGCGCGTGAGTTACACCTTCATGGTTCCCACCATGCTCAACCGCCTCACCACGCACCCGGATGTGCACAAATACGATATCAGCAGCCTGAAACAAATCGCCTACGGCGGCGCGCCCATGGCGCCAGCCCGCATCCGCGAAGCCTGGGAAACGCTCGGCCCCGTACTGTCGCAAGGCTACGGCGGCGGCGAGACCACAGGAGGTCTGATTCTGTTTGACACCGCATCCCACGCCCGTGCACTGGCCGAGATTCCCACGCGCCTGGCCAGCTGCGGTCGCCCGATCGGCGAGTCACAGCTCATGGTGGCCGATGCAGATGGCCATCCCGTCAGCGGCGATGCCACCGGTGAAATCCTGGTGCGCGGCCCTGATGTTTTTGCCGGCTACTGGGGCGAGCCCGAGCTGACCGCGCAAGCCTTCAACGAGCAAGGCTGGCTCAAGACCGGCGATCTCGCCAAAGTCGACGAAGAAGGCTATGTCTATATCGTGGACCGCAGCAAGGACATGATCATCTCCGGCGGCTTCAACATCTACCCCACCGAAGTGGAGCAAGCGCTCTACCAGCACCCGGCCGTCTACGAGGCTTGCGTGGTGGGCGTGCCCGATGACACCTGGGGCGAATCCGTCAAAGCCGTCATCGTGCTGCGTCCGGGCCAAAACGCCAGCGACACCGATCTCATCAGCCATTGCAAGAACGCCCTGGCCGATTTCAAAAAGCCGCGCTCGGTCGAGTTCGTCACCGAGCTGCCACGCAACCCCAATGGCAAGCTCTCGCGCAAGCTGGTCCGCGAGCGCTATTGGGCTGGTCGCGAACGCATGGTGGGTTGACGCAGTGCACGCCAGGCAGCCGCGATGCCTGGCGGCAGGCTCGTAGAGGGGGGAGCCTTCATCCGCAAAAGCACACATAAAAAAGAGGCCCCGCGAAAGGCCTCAATCCCTTGGATTCTGTGCGCCAGGCATGCGCACGCCATGCGTTGTCTCTGGCCTGCAGCCAGTGCTTAGAAGCTGTGGCGGATACCAACCGTCAAAGCGTTCTGGTTCTTGCCTGCTGCCGGAGCCGTCAAGCTGATACCGGCTGCTGTCAGCATGAAGCGCTCTTGCTTCTGGTTCTTCATGAAAGCATAGGTACCGTAGACGGCGGTGCGCTTAGAGAGGTGGTGCACATAGCCAAGCGACAACTGGTGGGCCTTGCCATCGGCGCTGTTGTTGTCGTAGTAGTTATAGCCAACGCGCGCCTCGCCCGTCCCCATGGGCACCGTAGCGCCCAAATGGGCTGTGTTGAACTTGACCGAGCTGCCGTCTTCTGCCTTGTTGCGCTGTTGGCGCAGCAGGCCGGAGAGCTTGAAGCTGCCCCAGTTGTAGGCAAGACCCACGCCATAAGCGCGCGTGTTATCGAGTACGACCGTCTGCGCTCCAGATGCATAAGCCGCATCAGACCACTGCTCCGCTGCCACTGTGGCACTCAAAGGCCCGCTGTCATAGGCCAGCGAGCCGCCCACATAGCGGTTTTGCGATGCCTTGCCGGCCACTTCGCCAAAACCGTAATCCAGCGAAGCCTTGAACCCGGAGAGGCTGGGCGAGATGTAGGTAAGCATGTTGGAGGCACGCACCACGGCCACCGGCGCGTTGTACCAAGTCTGGTTCTGGCCGATGCCTACCTGACCAAACACATCGTAGCGGCTCAGGTCCTCATAGGCACGGGTGAACGCACGACCCGCACGCAGCTCACCAAAGCCACCGATCAGGCTCAAGGTGGAGCGGCGTTTGAAATCGAAGGCGCCGCCGGCCAACCCGGCCCCACTGTCATTGTTGAAGCCCCCTTCCAGCCAGAAGCCGGCCTTGAGCCCGCCGCCCAGGTCTTCCATGCCCCGAAAACCGATGCGGCTGGTGAGGTTGCCGCTATTGCTCATGCCGTAGATGGCATCGCTGCCGCTGGCCTTGGAATAGGTCAACCCCGCGTCCACAATGCCGAACAAGGTCACTGAAGACTGTGCAAATGCGGCGCCAGTAGCAGAAACCGCGATGCTGAGTGCGAGAAATTTCTTCATGTCATCAAACTCCTGAAAAACAACCGTTGGATGAAAGCGAATGAACAGCCCACTGAAAACCGGCCGCCTTCGATAGCGCGACCACAAACCAGCCAAACTGCGGACGTGACAACCCCTTGCTTGTGGCAACACCATGCGCTGCACAAACAAATCGCTTGAAAAAGAGATGCGCCGGTGATGGCCAAACAGCCATCACGCCAACGCGCTGGGCATCACTGCAGCTGGCAGACCTCGTCGAATTCCAACCTCGGCAGCCGGGCAAACAGCTTGCTGCTGTCGCCATAGCCCAGGCAGCACAGAAAATTGGTCCGCACCGTTGTGCCTGCCCAGAAAGTGGCATCCACGCCGGCCGCATCAAAGCCGGACAGTGGGCCGCAGTCCAGGCCAAGCCCACGGGCTGCCAGCATCAGATAAGCCGCCTGCAGACTGGCATTGCGAAATGCCGTCTCCTGCGTGTGCTCGGCGTTTTGCGGGTCTTCAAACCGTTTGCCGAACTCCGGGTTGTGCGCAAACAAGCGTGGCAGAGCGCGGTAGAACTGCTGGTCGTAGCCCAAAATGGCAGTGACTGGCGCTTGCCGCACCTTGTCAATATTTCCCTGCGCCAGCCAGGGCAACAGGCGCTCACGCGCTTCGCCGGTCCGCACGAAAATCAGCCGCATGGGGCAGCTGTTGCCCGAGCTGGGGCCCCAGCGACACAGTTCATAGATGGCTCGCAGCTGCTCGTCTGTGACCGGACGATCGAGCCAGCCGTTGTGCGAGCGGGCCTGGCGAAACAGCGTATCAAGCGCTTGTTGATCCAGCATGGTTCTGGCCCTCAGGCTTGCGCAGCAATGCGCTCTACCACGCCCGCCAGCTTCTGCCGCACCGGCTCAGGCAGGGCTGCGATCGGCGCCCGTGTGGGCCCAGCACTGCGTCCCACCAAGTGCATTGCCTCCTTGATGACCACCGGGAAAGATCCCCAAGCCCAGGCAGCACGCAGCGGTGCGAAGATGTTGGAAATACGCAGCGCCTCTTCCTGCTGATCGGCTCGCAAAGCCTCGTACATGCGAACCATCAGCTCAGGGAAGACGTTGGCGGCGGGCGAAATAGTGCCTTGTGCGCCATGGCGCATCATGGCCAACGCAATCGTGTCCCGGCCGGAGAAAAGCAATGCAGGTCTCGGCGCCAGCAATTGGTATTCGATGGACTGGGTCAGATCACCACTCGAGTCCTTCATGCCTACGATGTTCGGCGCACGCTGCATGCATTCAGCCAGGGTGGCTGCCGTCACATTGACCGAAGTACGTGGCGGGTTGTTGTACAGCATCACCGGTGCACGGCTGGCTCGCGCCACTTCACAGAAGTGCTCGATCAGCTCGCTTTGCGTGGGTTGCACAAAGTAAGGCGTAATGACCAGCGCCAGGTCACAACCCATGGCATCTGCCGCCCGCGTCAGCTCCACCGCCTGCCGCGTTGTAGCACCGCCGGTACCGGCATACAGCGGCACGCGGCCGTTGATGGCATCCATGGAGATTTCGAGCAGGCGAATATGCTCCTGGTACGACAAGGCGAAGAATTCACCTTGACTGCCAGCTACCGAGATGCCGTGCACACCGGCGGCAATGTACTCTTCGATGAGCGAACGCACCCGGCCTTCATCCAACGCGAAATCGGCGGTGAAGGGCGTGGCCATGGCCGGCACCACGCCGTGAAATTTGTCTAGATTCATTCTGGTTCTCTTTTCACAGAGCCTGTTTATTCCACGCCCATCAGCTGGCCCAGTTGCACCACATATTGGCCAAAGCGGGCTTGCTCCTTGGTCAGTCGCGGGTCACGCGGACGCGGCAGATCGATGCTTATTTCTTCAATGATCTTTCCCGGCCGCTCCGACATCACCAGCACCCGGTCCGACAACAGCACCGCCTCGGCAATGCTGTGCGTGATCAGCACCACGGTCTGGCGCATTTCCTGCCAGATGCGCAGCAACTCCACGTTGAGCTGGTCCCGGGTCAAGGCATCGAGTGCGCCGAAAGGCTCGTCGAGCAAGAGCACCTTGGGCCGGGTGATCAGAATCTGGCCTAACGCAGCCCGCTGACGCATCCCCCCAGAGAGCTGGTGCGGGTAGCTTTTGCGGAATTTCTCCAGCTTCAAAATCGGCAGCAGGTGGTTGATGCGCTCGTCGATCTCTCGGCTGGGCATGCGCCGTACTTCAGCCGCCAAACGCATGTTCTGCTCAACCGTTTCCCAAGGCAGCATGTTGTGGGTTTGGAAGACCACGCCCACATCGTCGCTGACACCCGCGCTGCTGCGCCCGAGGATTTGCAGATGCCCGCCCGCGTCCGACGGGTAGAGCCCGGCGATCACGCGCAGCAAGGTGCTTTTTCCGCAGCCGCTCGGGCCGAGGATGGACACGAACTCGCCACGCGCTATTTGAAAGTCCACCTGGTCGAGCGCCAGCACACCGGCGCCAAAGCTCTTGCTGACCTGGCGGGCTTCAATCGCAACCGCGTCTGCGGGCGCCGCCGCTGGATGGAGTGCACCCATGACGGCCGGTTTCACTTTTTCGCCCCTACCCAGCCGCCTTCGGAGATGTCGAAGACCACGCCGTGCTGGTCACGGAACTTCATCTCGTAATACAGGCTTTTCTTGTCGTGCGGGAGGTCCATGAAGAAGGTGCCGCCGTGCGCTTCGATGCGCTTGCGCTGTTCTTCCAGGTCATCGCACCAGAAGCCGAAGTGGTGCGTGCCTACCCAGTCCTTACCACGCTCCAGCCCCGCCGCCTCGTCGGTTTTGTAGTTCAGCAGTGCCAGGCAGACCGTACCGTCGGACAGATAAACGCCATCGGCAATCGGGGAATGGGTGGGCTCGATGATGGTCATGTCGAACACCTTGCTGTAGAACTCGGCAGCCGCCTGAGGATCGGGTACAGCAAGCGCGATGTGACGAAGTTTGGCCATGGTGATGTCTCCTGATAAGTAATGAAAATCAATGAAAAATAGAAAATGCGAAGCGAGAAATGGCAGCTTGCAAAGCTGGTGCCTGGCTCACAGGCCGCGCCACCACACGCGCTTGGCCGCCAGTTCCACCAAGGCATAAAGTGCCCCGGCCATGATGGAAATAACGAACAGCGCTGCAAAGAGATAGTCCGTGCGGGCATTGGCATTGGCTTCCAAAATCACATGGCCCAGGCCATGTTCCGAGCCAACGAACTCGCCCACGATGGCGCCGATCACGGCCAGCGGCATGGCGGCGCGGCATCCGTCCATGATGGAAGGCAGGGCTGCGGGCACCAACAGTTTTTTAAAGGTCATTGCGGGCGAGGCGCCGATGGCTTTGAAGTGCTCGATCAGATGCGCTGGCGTACCGGCGAGGCCACCCAAGGTCGCTACCGTCACCGGAAAGAAGGCGAACAAGAAAGCCATCAGCACCTTGGAGGTATCGCCGTAACCAAACCAGATGACCATCAGCGGAGCCAGCGCGATCTTCGGCAGCCCTTGAAAAATGACTACCAGCGGGTACAAGGTGCGCCGTACCAGAGGCACCGCGTAGATCACCAGACCCAGCAGCACGCCGCCGACCACGGCGAGCGCAAAGCCGCCCAGCACTTCTTTGATGGTGACCCAGGATTCGCTGAGCAAGGTGGCCCGGTTGCTCCACATGCTCTCGATCACCTGGCTCAAAGGCGGCAGCAGATATGGCTTGATGGAAAACCAGTTGACCGATTGCTGCCACAGCACCGCGAGCACCACGACGAGAACCAGAGGATCGACCCATTGCCGCCACGCGCGGACAGCAGATACGTTTGCATGCATTGTTTGTCTCCAAGAATGGGGTTGCAGCGCCCTGCTTTTATGGTGTCTTGCACGCTGGCCCCAGGTGTTTTTGCTTGAGCTGAAAGCTCACTGCGCCGGGCCCCATTTGGGCGGCGGCACCACGAACTTCTCAAACTCCCACTGGTCAAAAGCTTTGAGATCGTTCTCCCAGACACGGGCCTGGTACGGCGCCTGCTCCGTCACCTGCACCATGTCGGCATAGAACTCGCAGTAATTGCCATCGGGGTCCTTGAACACCAGGAACAGGTTTTCTCCCGGACCATGCTTGCCGATACCGCGCACGATCTCGACACCGTGCTCTTGCAGAAATTCGGCAGCCTCCTCAATCTCGGCCAGTGATCCGAGCTTGTAGGCAAAGTGTTCAAGCCCAGGACGCGGCGGTTGGTAGGTGTCCGTCAACAAGGGGCTGTCCGCTGGAATCTGCGCCAGGCCGAGGTCGTGGTGGTCGTTGGAACAGCGCAGAAACGCCATCTGGTCAGCGATATAGTCGGACACGGTCAGCCCTACTATCTCGGTATAAAAGCGCACCGAAGCGCTCAGGTCGCGGACGTTGAGCACCAGATGCCCAATCCGTTGTGGTTGTGGTCGTCGAGCCATGCTTCGCACTCCTTCGCTCAGGGCTTGAGCAGTGCGTCGCTATAGACGTCCTGCGGTTTGATCTTGCCTTTGAGATCGAAGGCGCTGTCGATGAACTGCACCGTCTTGGCCATGCGGTCTTCGCGCAGGTAGCCCAGCCCTTTGTCACGCACCTGGGTGTCCACGATCAAGTCGTTGATGTCCTTGATCTGGTTGAGCGCCACCGTGCGGTCGGTTGTCGGGAAAGCTTTGACGATCAGGTCCGCAGCCTTGTCCGGGTTGGCCATGGCATAGTCGTAGCCGCGGTAAGACGCCTTGAGGAACTTGCTCAATGCAGCCGGACGCTTGCTGATAGTGTCGTCGCTCACCGCAAAACCGCTGCCGTAGGCGTCCAGGCCAAAGTCGCTGTACTCGATCCAGCCCAGTTTGACGCCGGCATCATCGGCCTGCTTTTGCGTCACCACGCGGTTGCTGGCGCGCCAGCACTCTGCCAAGTCAATCTTGCCTTCGATCAGCGACGCATCGACGACCGCCGGGTCCATGCGCATCAGGCGGACATTGTTCTTGGGCAAGCCATTGCGTTCCATCCAGACGGGCAAGATGTTGTGCACCACCGAGCCGGAGCCGCCACCCAGCAACAAGCCTTTCATGTCCGCCGGGGTCTTGGGCGAATGGCGCTTGGTGTCAAAGCAGATCCCTGCTGGCCAGCGCGTATTGATGGCACCGATCAGCCGCACCTTGCCGCCATTAGCGCGGTTGAGCATGACACTGACCGGGTCGATATAGCCGATATCAAACTGGCCTTGGTCGACCTCGTTCGCAGTGCGATTGCCACCGTAACCACGGACGATGCTGACCTCCAGATCCAGCTCTTTAAAGTAGCCAAGCTGCTGCGCCACGATGACGCCTACCGAGCTGCCTTGGGGCAACCAGGCCATGTTGTAGCTCAGCTTTTCTACCGCCATGGCGCATTGCGCGCTCATGACCAGGGCGTACAAACCCATGGCCTTGGTCACCTTGGCCGCCGCTTTGGCGGTGTGCCTCCATTGAAATCGCATGTTGTCTCCTTGCTCTTGGAATGGGCGCAGCTCGCGGCTGCACCTCTTTCTGGCCATGCCCGGCTATTGCGGGCTTGGGCTGCAAGCCCAGTGATCAGGCAGCTTGCGCCATCGATTCAGCACGCACCTGGTTGCGCAACTCGCCAATGCCGCCAATGGAGGCCACCATGCTGTCGCCATCCTTGAGGAAAATGCCGCGCCCCATGCCCACGCCCGTGGGCGTGCCGGTAGCGATCACATCACCGGGCTCCAGCGTGACAATGGTCGAGAGGTAGGCGATCTGCTCACGCACCGACCAGATCATGGTGGCCGCGCTGTCTTCCTGCATGGTTTGGCCATTGACATCCAGGCGCATGTGCACCGCCTGCGGATCTGGAATCTGCGCAGCAGGCACCAGCCAAGGCCCAAAAGGAGCAAAGGTGTCGTGGCACTTGCCCTGGAACCAGTCGTGCTTGAACGGGTAGTCGCTGCGCAGGTTCAGATCACGCGCGGTCACATCATTGAGGATGGTGTAGAAGGCCACCGAATCGAGCGCATCTTCCACACTGACGCGGCGGCAGCGCTTGCCGATGACGGCGGCCAGCTCCACTTCCCAATCCAGCTTTTCCGTCTCTGGCGGCATCTGCACGGTACCGCCTGGCGCCAACACGGTGTTCGACAGCTTCAGGAACATGTATGGCTTGCTCTCCGCTTTGGCAGCCAGCACCGTCCCCATCTCGTTGGCGTGCTTGGCGTAGTTCGATGCCGCGCAGAACATGCGTTGCGGCACATACGGTGACTGCAAGCGCTCCAGCCCGCTCGCCACGGGCTGCACCTTGCCAGCAGCTACCAGCGCATGTGCCTGGGCCGAAACCCCTTCCAACCAAGCCTGGCCCTGCTTGCCGTCTTTGACGATGGCCTCGACCCCGCCACTCAGGTAAGCGGCCGGAACTGCGCCCAAACCCGCTTGCTGCAATTGCTGCAAGTCATACAGCTGCTGCTCCACCACCAGTGCGGTCGTATTGCCTTGGGGGCCTGCGTAAGTAGCCAATGCGATCCATGCCATGTCTTGTCTCCTGGATTGATATGCAAATGAATGTGTCGAGCGGATTGTGAATGCTTTTTTTAAAAATTGCACTCAATTTATTAAAAAAGAGTCCAATGAAGGGAAAACACTGATCTAGAAAGCCCGGATTGGCCGTCCGTTGCCCCGTGATCCAACGCTGCTCTGGCGTCGAAGTGGGCCATCCTGCAACAGCACAATGCGTTGATATCAAATGTTTTTATAGAACTATCGAGAGCAACAGCCCCTCAGCCCCAGAAAAATTGACTCGCTTCGGTCGGCTTCCTGCACAGCCAAGCCACTGTCACCATAAAATGCATGCAAAAATGTTTTTTTGCGCACATTGAGTGCACCCTCTCTTTTCGTCGCAGGTAACACCATGACCAGCCCAGCAGGCAAGACGCTGTCCCAGACCATCTCCGAACAATTGGCCGAAGAAATCGTCATGCACAAATTCCAGCCCGGCGAACGTCTGGATGAGCAGTCCATTGCGACCCGGTTCAATGTTTCGCGCAGCCCCGTGCGCGATGCCCTGCAACACCTGGCCTCCACCAAGCTGGTGGAATACCAGCCGCGTCGCGGCTTCTCTGTATCTGCTGTGGACTCTGCAGCACTCAGTGGCCTGTTCGAGGCGGCTGGCGAGATAGAAGCGCTCTGCGCCAAGCTCTGCGCACTGCGTGCGGCGCTCTCGGAGCAAAAGCACATTGAATATTTGCACCTGCAAGCCATGGAGGCCAAGAACCAGGGGGATGCCAAGGCCTACGCGCATTTCAATGAAGAGTTCCACTCCAGCATTTATGCGGGCGCGCACAATCGCACGCTCGAAGAGATGGCCAAGACGCTGCGCCAGCGCTTGGCACCATTCCGCTCGCGGGTTTTCTTCGTCGCCGAAAACCGCTTGGCCAACTCCAACGATGAGCACAGCAAGATCGTGGAAGCCATCCTGGCGCGCGACGGGGCCGCCGCAGCCAGCGCCATGAGCGAGCACGCCGCCAACTCCACCATGAATGCCTTGCAACACCTGCGGGACAAGCAGGCATGAGCCCCGTCAGATGGGCGGCGTGGCAAGTGCTTTAGCAAGAGCCAATGCCACGGTCACTGGCCGAATTGCCTGACCCGAAGCAACAATCGACAAGCAAGCGCAGCAAGCCCTACGCAGCGCCAGCACCTTTGCGCTGCTCCGCATCCCCCTGAGCCGCTGCACTCACATAGCGGCCGTTCCAGCCCACCAGGCGCAAGGCCATGTGCGTCATCTCCGCGCAAAGCTCGTCGATCGACAGCTTGCCTTTGGGCTGGTACCAGCGGTGTGTCCACTGGATCAGGCCGCTGATGGCAAAGGCGCTGATCTTGGCGTTGTGCACGTCAAACACGCCGGCCTCCATGCCCTTGCTGATCAGCCGCGTCACCAGCGCATCAAAGCTGTGGTACTGGCGGCGAATGTCGGCGATCTTTTCCGCGCTCAGGCTCTTTTCCTCTTGCAAAAGAATGGCCGAGAAAGTGCTCAGCTCCACCTTCTTGCGCGTGTAGATGTCGATGAAAAACTCAAAGCGCCGCACCGGGTCTTCGTCTTCGATTTGTTCGCACTGGCTCACGGCCTCGTACAAGCCGGCGAACACCTTGTCGAACAAGCGCTCGAGCAGCTCGTGCTTGGATTTGAAGCGTTTGTAGATGAAGGGCTTGGTCACGCCAATCGATGCCGCAATCTCGTCCAGCGTCGCATTGCTGAAACCGCGTTGGTAAAACGCCTCGGCGGCGGCATTGATGATCAAAGCGTCCTTGTATTCCTGGAGCTGAAGTTTGGCATCGGCGTTGCTGGTATCGGTCGGTGGAAGCTGCACTGCTGAATCTCTCCTTGAAGGCGGATGCCGGCCCATTTTGCGCGCCGTGGCAGGCCCGGCATCTGCGCGCACTGCCGCCAGCATACGTGATAGCGCAGCGCTTTTCAGCCATGCGACAGCATGCGTACATTCCCCAATAGTACCGAAAGATACTGGCCAGTATCTTTGCCTTTCTGATGCCGGGCAGCCAGGTTCTGCGCCTGCACGGCCGGCGGCACCGCAACCCCTTTTGCAGGAGAGCACATGTTGGACGAACAGTTGAGCTACCAGGTGGTGGACTTTGGCAAACCCTTGCAATTGGCGCGCCGCGCCATCGAGCCGCCACAGGGCGCCGAGGTGGTGGTGCGCATCAGCGCCTGCGGCGTTTGCCACAGCGATCTGCACATGGCCGAAGGCTTTTTCGACCTGGGCGATGGCAAACACTTCGGCCTGGAAAAAGTGCTCAAACCTCCGCGCACGCTGGGCCACGAAATCGTGGGCACCGTGGTCGCCCAAGGCCCAGATGCAGCGGGCGAGCTAGGCCGCTCAGCCATCGTCTTTCCCTGGATTGGCTGCGGCCAGTGTGCGCTCTGCGCCCGTGGCGACGAACACTTGTGCGCCCGCCCCGAAAGCCTGGGCACCACGCGCGACGGCGGCTTCAGCACCCATGTGCGGGTGCCGCACCCCAAATACCTGGTCGACCACAGCGGTATCGATGCCGCCTTTGCCGCCACCTTGGCCTGCTCGGGGCTGACCGCTTATTCCGCGCTGAAGAAAGTGCCCAAAGCCACCGAGCAAGCACCTGTCGTCATCATCGGCGCAGGTGGCGTGGGCTTGGCGGCCGTGGCGCTGGCCAAAGCCTTGCATGGCCTGGGCCCGATTGTGGTGGACATCGACCCGGCCAAACGCCAGGCCGCGCTGGACGCAGGCGCCAGCCGCGTAGTCGACCCGAGCGAGCCCGACGCCGCCAAAACCCTGGCGCGCTCCAGCACCGAAGGCATTGCCGCCGTGCTCGATTTTGTGGGCTCCACCCGCACTTTTGAGTTCGCCAACGCGGTGGTCGGCAAGGGCGGCAAGATCATCATCGTCGGCCTCTTCGGCGGCAGCGCCACGCTTCAACTGCCTTTGATTCCCATGCGCTCCATCTCCATTGGCGGCTCCTACGTCGGCTCGCTGGCCGAGCTGCGAGAGCTGGTGGCCCTGGCGCAAAAAGGCGTGCTGCCCGCGCTGCCACTCAGCTCACGCAAGCTGAGCGAAGTGCAGAACGTGCTCGACGAACTGCGGGCCGGCAAGGTCACGGGCCGCGCCATTTTGCAGCACTGATGCAGCACTGAAAGCGAAAGGATTCTGCGATGAACTACCAAGTCCAACTGCTGATCGACGGCACCTGGCGCGACGCCCAAGGCGGCGCCTGGCTCGACATCGTCAACCCGGCCGACGAAAGCGTGATCGGCCGCGTAGCCAAAGCCGGTGTGGCTGATCTGGACGAGGCCCTGGCCTCTTCCAAAAACGGCTTTGCCACCTGGCGCAAAACCTCGGTCATGGAGCGCTCTGCCTACTTGCGCAAGGCTGCCGCTTTGGTGCGCGAGCGGGCCGAAGAGATTGCGCAAATGCTGGTGCACGAGCAAGGCAAGCGCCTGGTGGAGGCGCGCATCGAGCTCTCCGGCGCCAGCGAAGTGCTGGAATGGTTTGCCGAAGAAGCGCGCCGCGTCTACGGCGGCATGATCCCGCCGCGCTCGCCTGATTTGCGCCAGTACGTGCAGTACGAGCCGGTAGGCCCGGTGGCGGCCTTCACGCCGTGGAACTTTCCCATCAACCAGGCCGTGCGCAAGATTGCGGCCGCGCTGGCAGCGGGCTGCTCCATCCTCGTCAAAGGCTCGGAAGAAACGCCGGTCGCCTTGGCCCGTTTTGTCGAAGTGCTGGTCGAGGCCGGCCTGCCGCCCGGTGTACTCAATCTGGTCTATGGCGTGCCGGCAGAGATTTCGCAGCACCTGATTGCCTCGCCCACCATCCGCAAAATCTCGTTCACCGGCTCCACCGCTGTTGGCAAGCTGCTGAGCGCGCAAGCCGGTGCCGAGATGAAGCGCGTCTCCATGGAGCTGGGCGGCCACGCGCCCGCCATCATTTGCGACGATGCCGATCTGGCGCGCACGCTCAAGCTGCTGGGCGTGCAAAAGTTCTGGAACGCGGGCCAGGCCTGCATCTCGCCATCGCGCTTTCTCGTGCAAGCGCCTCTGTATGACGAAGCAATCAGCGCTTTCCAGCGCATTGCCGAGAGCTACACACTGGGCAACGGCCTCGAAAAAACCACCCGCATGGGGCCGCTGGCCAACCCGCGCCGCGTGGCCGCCATGCAAGCCCTGGTGGACGATGCCGTCGCCCAAGGTGCGCGCATTGTGACCGGCGGCGTGGCACCACAAGGCAAGGGCTACTTCTACCCTGCCACCGTGCTGGCAGATGTGCCGCGCACGGCGCGCATCTTCAACGAAGAGCCCTTCGGCCCGATTGCCGCATTTGCCCGCTTCGAGAGCGACGAGCAAGCCATTGAAGAAGCCAACCGCCTGCCCTGGGGCCTGGCAGCGTATGTGTTTACCGGCTCGGCGCAACGCGGCGAAAAGCTCAAGAACGAGATCGAAAGCGGCCTCGTCGGCATCAACTCCATCGCCATGGGTTACCCGGAGCAGCCGTTCGGCGGCGTCAAAGATTCGGGCTATGCCAGCGAAGGCGGTGCCGATGCGCTGGAGTTCTACCTGAGCACCAAGTTCGTCAGCCAGACGATCTGAGTGCTGGGCCCGGCTGGCCAGCCAGCCGGGCACCACCGAGTCCCGCCCAAGCCAAAGGAAATTCATGCACAAGGTGTTGATCGCCAACCGGGGAGAAATTGCGGTACGCATAGCGCGCACGGCCGCCGACCTCGGCATCCAGACCGTTGCGATCTATTCCAGCGACGATGCCGCGTCCCAGCACCGGCAAGTGGCCGACAGCGCCCGCGCGCTCGGTGCCGAAGGCGCCAAGGCCTACCTAGACATGGCGCATCTGCTGGAGATTGCACGCCAGGAAGAATGCGATGCCATCCACCCCGGCTACGGCTTTTTGAGCGAGAACGCAGCCTTTGCCAACGCTTGCAGCGCAGCCGGCATACACTTCATCGGGCCATCGGCGCAGGTGTTGGAAACCTTTGGCGACAAGGGCCAGGCCAAAGCCTTGGCGCTGCGCGAGCAAGTGCCCGTGGCACAGGGCACACAAAGCGCCACCAGCTTGCAAGAGGCGGCAGCGTTCATGCAGCGCGTGGGCGGCCCGGTCATGCTCAAAGCGGTGGCGGGCGGCGGCGGGCGCGGCATGCGGGCTGTCATGCAGCCCAGCGAGCTGGCCGCAGCGTTTGAGCGCTGCAGCTCCGAAGCCTTGACTGCTTTTGGCAGAGGCGACGTGTATGTAGAGCAGTTCATCAGCGGTGCCCGCCATATCGAAGTGCAGATTGTGGGCGACGGCAGCGGCGCTGTGCAGCACCTGTTCGAGCGCGATTGCACGCTGCAGCGCCGCCACCAGAAACTGCTGGAGATTGCGCCCAGCCCCTTCCTCAGCGCCGAGCTGCGCGAGCGCATGACGGCAGACGCCTGCCGCCTCGCCGCCGCCCTGCACTACCGTGGCCTGGGCACGGTAGAGTTTTTGCTGGACGGCCACAGCGGCAAATACATCTTTATCGAATGCAATCCTCGGTTGCAGGTGGAACACACCATTACCGAAGCCATCACCGGTTTGGATCTGGTAGCACTGCAATTTGCACTGGCCGATGGCGCCAGCCTGCAAGCGCTGGGGCTGGACCAGGCCCGGCCGCTGCCAACGCAGTTTGCGCTGCAGGCACGCGTCAACATGGAAAGCATGCAGCCCGATGCGCAGGCCTTCCCGGCCGGTGGCACGCTGACGCGTTTTGAGCCGCCTACCGGCCCGGGCGTGCGGGTCGACACCTTTGGCTACACCGGCTACGAAACCACGGGCAACTTCGACTCGCTGCTCGCCAAAGTGGTGGTGAGCGGCCCTGCCAGCTTTGCTGCCTTGTGCGCCAAGGCGGACCGCGCTCTGGCGGCCTTTCGCATCCAAGGCGTGGAGACCAACCTCGACTACCTGCGCGCTTTGCTGCAAGACTCGCGGGTCTTGCACGGCGACATCGACACCACCTATGTCGAACGCAACGCGGCAGCGCTGCATGCAAAAGCTACCGCCTTGGCCGCAGAACGCAGCCAGCAAGAAGCCAACCACAGCAGCAGCCAAAACCCAAGCGCTGCCAGCGCCGAACCCGACATTCCCAACGGCGCCCATGCCGTGCGTGCGCCCATGCGCGGCCACCTTATTTTCTTGGAAAGCGACGCGCAAACGATACAGCCCAACGGCGCCGCCGTAGCCGTGCTGGAAGCCATGAAGCTGGAGCACAGCGTCAGCCTGGAGCACGGCGGCCGCTTTGTGGGCCGCACGGCGCTGACCGGCGAAGTGGTGGCAGCCGGCAGCTTGCTGGGCTGGGTGCTGCCCGACGCATCGGCCGACGCTTTGGCAGCCGAGCAACAGCTGGCCGATCTGGACCATATCCGTGCCGATTTGGCCGGCGTGCTGCAAAGGCAGAACGGCTTGCTCGATGCCGCCCGCCCCGAAGCCGTAGCCAAGCGCAAGCGCCTCGGCAAAAACACCGCCCGCGAGAACCTGGAGCAATTGCTCGACGCCGGCAGCTTTGTCGAATACGGCGGCCTCACCTTGGCCATGCAACGCAGCCGCCGCAGCGAAGAAGAGCTGATCCGCCTGAGCCCGGCCGATGGCACCTTGACCGGCCTGGGCATGGTCAACGGCCAGCAGTTTGGCTCCGAGCAAGCGCGCTGCGCCGTGATGGCTTACGACTACACCGTGTTCGCCGGCACCCAGGGCTTCATGGCGCACCGCAAGATGGACCGCATCGTCCACACCAGCGAACGCCTGAGCGTGCCCTTCATCCTGTTTGCCGAAGGCGGTGGCGGCCGCCCGGGCGATACCGACTATGTAGGCGTCTCTGGCCTGGAATTCAGCACCTTCACGCACATGGCGCGGCTCTCGGGCAAGGTGCCCACGGTCGGCATTGTCTCGGGCCGCTGCTTTGCCGGCAATGCCGCCTTGCTGGGCTGCTGCGATGTCATCATCGCCACCCAGGATGCCAGCATTGGCATGGCCGGCCCGGCCATGATCGAAGGCGGTGGCCTGGGCGTGGTCACGCCCGAAGAAGTGGGACCGGTGAGCGTGCAAACCCGGAACGGCGTCATCGACCTGCTGGCCCGCGACGAAAGCCACGCCATCGAACTCGCCAAAACCTACCTGGCCTTTGTGCAAGGCGCACTGCCGCCCGGCCCGGCGCAAGACCAGCGCCAACTGCGCGCCATGGTGCCGGAGAACCGCGTCAAAGGTTACGACATTCGCCAGCTGCTGCGCACCCTGTTCGACAGCGACAGCTTTCTGGAGCTGCGCGAGAAATTCGGCCGCAGCGTGGTCACCGGCTTTGCGCGGCTCGAAGGCCAACCGGTGGGCGTTATCGCCAACGACGGCAGCCACCTGGGCGGCGCGCTCGACTCCAACAGCGCCGACAAAATTTCGCGCTTTCTGGAGCTGTGCGACAACTACGGCCTGCCCGTGGTCTCGCTGTGCGACACGCCCGGCTTCATGGTGGGGCCGGAGAGCGAAAAGACCGCTGCCGTGCGGCACTTTGCGCGCATCTTCGTCACCGCCAGCCACATCAAGGTGCCGGTGCTGGCCGTGGTCTTGCGCAAGGCCTACGGGCTGGGCGCGCAAGCCATGCTGGGCGGCAACCTGTTCGAGCCGATTGCCACCGTGGCCTGGCCCACCGGCGAGCTCGGGCCAATGGGCATTGACGGCTCGGTGCGCCTGGCCTACCGGCGCGAGCTGGAAGCGCTGCAAGACCCGGCCGAGAAAGAAGCCTTCTTCAAAGCCAAGACCGATGAAATCTATGCCCAGGGCAAGGCCTTGAACGTGGCCAGCTACAACGAGATCGACGACGTGATCGACCCGGCGCACACGCGGCAATGGCTGATCAGCATGCTGGCCAGCCTGCCGCAGGCGGCCACCGGGCGGCCGGCCTCTGGCGTATCGCCGTGGTAGCGAGCCAAGACCTGCACTGACAAAAAGCGAACCAGAACCAAGGAGACACCATGACCCGTATCGCTTACCGGCAGCAAGAAAAACCTCTCCACGAATACCTGCGCCAGCACGCGCGCACGCAGCCCGACAAGCCCGCCTACATCTGGTACGGCACCAGCATCAGCTACCGCCAGCTCGACGAGCTGAGCGACACCTTCGCCCACCAGCTGCAAGCCCTGGGCGTTGGCAAAGGCGACCGGGTGGCGCTGTTCCTGCAGAATTGCCCGCAGTACGTGATTGCGCACCTGGGCATTCAGAAGCTGGGCGCCGTGGTTGGCCCTTGCAGCCCTTTGTTCAAGGGCCATGAGCTGGAATACCAGCTCTCCGACCTGGGCGCCAAAGTCATCGTGGCGGCCGATGTGCTGTACGACATCGTGCAGGCCGCGCGCCCCAAGAGCGCCATCGAACATGTGTTTCTGACGCACTACGCCGACCTTCTGCCCGAGCAGCCCACGCTCAACGTGCCCGACGAAATCCGCACGCCCAAGCTGCACATTGCCGGCACCACCGATTTCATGGAATGCCTCGCCAAGCCCTTGCCCGCGCCCGATGTCGGCCCGCTCGACATGGACGATGTAGCCTTGATGACCTACACCTCAGGCACCACCGGCTTGCCCAAGGGCGCCATGCTCACTTACCGCAACGCCTTGTTCAAAGCCCATGCGGCGGCTGACAACAACCCGATTCTGAGCGACGACACCATGCTCGCGGTGGCGCCGCTCAACCACATTGCCGGCATGCTGATCGGCTTGAACGTCACGCTCTACACCGGCATCAGCTGCGTGTTGCTGTACCGCTTCGATCCCGTGCAAGTGCTGCAGGCGCTGCAGCGCTACCGCATCACCTGGTGGTACAGCGTGGCCAGCATGAACGCGGCAGTGATGCAGGTAGAGAACGCCCGCGATTACGACCTCACCGCCCTGCGCATCAACCCCAGCACCAGCTTTGGCGTCACCATCAACGAAGCGCTGGCCCAGCAATGGCGCCAGTTCGCACCCAACTGCCAGCTGTTTGAGGTGACCTACGGCATGTCCGAAACCCACACCTGGGACACGACCATGCCGGTCAACGCCATCAAATGGGGCGCGCACGGCATACCGGTAGCCGGCGTCGACATCCGCGTGATCGACGGCGTGACGCAAGAGGACATGCCTCCCGGCCAGGTGGGCGAGCTGATCGTGCGCAGCCCCGGCAACTTCAAAGGCTATTGGAACAAGCCCGAGGCCACGGCCAGCACGCTCAAGGACGGTTGGGTCCACACCGGCGACATGGCCAAGCTCGACGCCGACGGCTACATGACCTTCTGCGGCCGCTTCAAGGAGATGATCAAGGTCTCGGGCTACAGCGTCTTCCCCGAAGAGGTGGAATCCATCATGGTGAAACACCCTTCTGTGGCGCAAGTGGCGGTGATCGGCATCGAAGACGCGCAAAAAGGCCAGGCGGTGAAAGCCGTCGTCATTCCGCGCAAAGGCGCGCCCGCCATCAGCGCCCAGGAGCTGATCGACTGGTGCCGCGAGCAAATGTCGGTCTACAAAGCGCCCAAGGAAATCGAGTTCCGCGATGCCCTGCCGACCACCGGCACCGGCAAGGTGTTGCGCCGCTTGCTCAAGGATGCGCCGAAAGAGAAATCCGCATGAGCGAGCAACACCCACACCACGCGATCTACAGCCACCGGGCCAAAGCACAGGCCCGGCGGCGCTGGCGCTCGCGCAACCGCCCGCTGGGTTTCTGTTAGCAAACATGGGCACTGTGTTTTGACGAAGGTTGGTAGAAGTTTCGGTCCGATTCTTAATCTATTCCAGGAGACATTCCATGAAGACTGCAAAGACTCGCCTCAGCATGCTGATCGCCAGCCTGGGCCTTGCCGCCGGTGCGCAAGCCCAGGGTATTTCCGACAATGCCGTCAAGATCGGCGTCATCAGCGACACCTCCAGCGCCTATGCCGACATTGGCGGCAAAGGCACCATCGCCGCCGCCAACATGGCGATCCAGGATTTTGGTGGCAAGGTGCTGGGCAAACCGATCGAGCTGCTCTCGGTCGACCACCAGAACAAGGCCGACATTGCCGCCACCCGCGCTCGTGAGTGGTTCGACCGCGAAAGCGTCGACATGGTCATCGGCCTGGGCAACACCGCCGTGCACAACGCGGTGGCCACCGTCACCAAAGAAAAGAACAAGGTGCTGATCAACACCGAAGCTGCCTCCAGCGCCATCACCGGCGAAAACTGCGCGGCCAACATCGTCCACTACACCTACGACACCTACGCCACCACCAACAGCACGGTCAAGGCCATCATCGACAACGGCGGCAAATCCTGGTTCGTGGTGGCGGTGGATTACGCCTTTGGCCAGGCGCTCACCAACGACATCACCAACTCGGTCACCAAAGACGGCGGCAAGGTGATCGGCACCGTCAAACACCCGCTCAATGCGCCGGATTTCTCGTCCTTCATGCTCACGGCCCAATCGTCCAAGGCCGAGGTAATTGCGCTGGCCAATGCGGTCAACGACACCATCAACTCCATCAAGAGCGCACGCCAGTTCGGCATCACCGACAAGCAAAAAGTGGCTGCCACCTTGATGTTCATCTCAGACGTGCACGCGCTCGGCCTGAACACCGCACAAGGCATGTATGCCACCACCGCCTTCTACTGGGACCGCACGCCCGAGAGCCGCGCCTGGTCGCAAAAGTACTACAAGGTCATGAACAAGATGCCCACCATGGCGCAAGCCGGCACCTACTCGGCCGTCATGCACTACCTCAAGGCGATTGAGGCAGCCGGCACCGACGAAACCAACGCCGTGATGGCAGCGATGAAGAAAAACCCCATCAAGGACTTCTTCGCCGACGACGGCAAGATCCGCGAAGACGGCCGCATGGTGCACGACATGTACCTGGTACAGGTCAAAAAACCCAGCGAATCCAAGGCGCCCTGGGACTACTACAAGATCATCTCCACCATCCCCGGCGACCAGGCTTTCCGCCCGCTGTCCGAAGGCAAGTGCCCGCTGGTCAAATCCTGATCGCAGCTTAGGAATTTCAGCCGTGCACGTCCTTAGCGGCGTGCGCGGCATTTTTTGTTCATCACGGTGCTTTCAAGCTAACGCTATTGGCATTCCGCGCACAATTCCACGCAGGCTGTTGGCTGTTTGGCTGCACCCCCTTTCAGCCAGCGCCTGCGGTCGCAGCAAATGCCGGCGGTTTGGCTGCCGCAGGACAGCCAAACTTCGTGCTCTGACTTGCGGCAGCTGTTTGAACGGAGCGCCTTGGCGCGGAGAGAGTTTTGCCGCACGCCGGCATTTGCTGTGGCCGCAGGTTGCCCCGAAAGATTCGCTACGCGAAGCTTTCGGGGACGCTGGATGTGGGGCAGATTTTTCGCCTCCCTTTTTGGCTGGGCAAAAAGGGGGGTCGCCTGCCGGGGCGAGACCCGGCCAGCTGCCGCAAGCATTGCCAGCCACACCGAAGTGACAACCAGCCTGCCACTACTGCGCAAAACGCAGACCCCCCCGCTGTGGGCAAAGACGCCAACAACGCTTTAACGCCGTCTTAACAAGACGGCTCCCAATCTCAACACGCACTTGATGGCGCTTTTCCTACATTGCAGACTTCTCCACTACCGGCTTGGCTACCAAGCCCGTCTCCATGAAGCCTGTCGCCCTCCTCCAGCACGAAGCCGCCCAAGGCCCGGGCGTGCTGCTTGAGCATCTGCAACAACAAGATATTGCCTACCAATTGATCTCGCCTTGCGCAGACAACAGCGCGCCCATCAATGCGCGCGATTACCGCGGCATCATCGTGCTCGGCAGCAACCACTGCGCCAACGAGCAGCTGCGCTGGATCGAGCAAGAGCGCTGCCTTTTGCAACACGCGCTGGCTTGCGATGTACCGGTGCTGGGCCACTGCTTTGGTGCACAAATGCTGGCCCGTGCCATAGGTGCGCGCGTGTGGCGCAACCCTTGCGCCAATATTGGCTGGAGCCGCGTCTGGGTCACGCCGCATGCGCAAGCGCGCATGGATTTGCCGGCGCAGGCCATGCTTTTCCATTGGCATTACGACACGTTTGAGATTCCGCGCGGCGCCACACGCAGCATGTACGGCAGCCATTGTTTGAACAAAGGCTTTGTGCATGGCAAACACTGGGCTTTTCAAGGCCATCTGGAAGTGACCGAGGCCAGCGTGCGCGCCTGGTGCGAAGAAGGCGCTGCCGAGCTGCGCCAGGTCAGCGGCCCGGCCACCCAAAGCCGCGCCCAGATTCTGGAGCTCTTACCCACGCATTTGCCGCAGCTGCGCCAACTGGCACTGCGCAGCTACGCGGCCTGGACGGCGCAGTTGCAGCAAGCGCGCTTGTTTGCCGCGGCGCGTTGACCGGCTAAAACCCGCTGCGGTTTATGTCGTCTGCCCGGCCAGCAGATCGAACTCCAGCTTGACGAACTTGGTGGGGAACTCCAGCCGGGCAAAGTAGATCAGCCTTTGGCCGTCGCAGGCAAAACGGCGCACTTCGGCCACGCTGTCACCCACTTGCAGGTTCAGCGCGCGGGCAGATTCAAAGCCCGCGCCGTTGATGCTGATCTTCTGCCGGGCCTGGCTGATCACCAAGCCCGGAATGCGCGCCAACACCGAGGCAGCGGCAGACTTTTTGAAGGCCGATTTGTGTTTTTTGAACAGGTCTTCGGCCAGGTAGACATCGCTGAAGCAGACCGGCACGCCATCGCGCACATGCAAGCGGCGCAGGTGGCGGTAGCTCGGGGCGAACTCACCGCTGTATTGCATGCCCAGCTCCGGCAGCGGCGCCAGCACGCCTTCACCATCAAAAATGGCTTCGGTGCCCAGCAGATCGCTCAGCGCCACCGTCTCTTGCCAGTTTGATGGAATCTGCAGCTCTGCCACGCTGGGTATCTTGGCCTCGACAAAGGTGCCAATGCCGCGGCCCCGGCGGATATAGCCTTCTGCCTCCAAAATGCCGATCGCGTTGCGGATGGTCATGCGCGCCACCTGGTAGCGCTCCATCAGCTCTTCGAGCGAAGGAATCTGGCTGCCCGCTCCCCATTGGCCTTGTTCGATATGGCGCTTGAACTCAGCTGCCAACTGCAGATAAATAGGCTGCTTGCTGCGCGACAACACCTCGGCAGCAGGAGCGTGGGCAGTGGCAAGGGATTCGGGAGATACGGCCATATCGGTCCATCGGAAAACAACCATTCCAGCAGCCCGGCCCGGCAGGTGCAGCGGCTTCTGGCAGAAACCACTCAAACGCCGGGCCAGCGCCGGGCTGGAATGCAGGTTCAGGGTGAGGCCTGGAGCAACTCCTGGGCCATGGCTCGCAACAAGTGCTTTTGCACCTTGTTCGAGTTGGCGCTTTGCACCATGGGGAAAGACTCGACAAAGGCCACGCGCTCGGGCACCTTGAACTTCGCCATGGCAGCGGCGCAAGCGGCAATGATAGCGGCTTCATCCAGCGCCGCAGCCGGCTCGCCAATCACAAAAGCCACCGGCACCGTTTTGCCCCGCAACTCGCCGCCCACCACCTGCACGGCCTGCACGCCCGGCAGCGCTTCGATGAACTGCTCAATCTCCAGCGGGTTGACCAAAAATCCGCCCAGGCGCAGGTGTTCGCCGTCGCGCCCCTGGAAGACAAAGCAGCGCTCGTTGAGCGTATAGCCCAGGTCGCCAGTGCGAAAGTAGCCGTCGGCGGACACTGCGGCTCGCGTGGCATCGGGCTGGTCCAGGTATTCGGACATCAGGCTGGGCGCTTTGATCTCTATCTGCCCCACCTGGCCGTGCGGCAACACCGCGCCGGTCTCTTTGTCGATGGCTCGCACCCGGCCTTCGGGCGCGGCAATCGTGCCGCCAGCGGCGCGGCGGTACTGCCATTCGGTATCCAATGTATGGCCGGCCACCAACGCCTGCAGCTCGCTCGACCCGTACAGCCCGGCCAGCGGAATGCCGGCCTGCAAAGCACGCTCGGGCAGATCGTCCATCGACGGTGCAAAGCTGGCAAAACCTACATAGCGTAGCGATGGAAAAGGCTGGCTCTGGCCCGGCACCTCGCGCAGCAAAAGCTGGATCAGCTCGTTGTTCGCAAAGGTGTGGCTCACACCCATTTGCTGGATCTGCTGCACCGTCTTGGCAGCCTCAAACACTGGCAGCGAGGCAAAACTTGCCCCCACCACCAAACCACTGAGCAAGGTAGAAAAGCCAAACGCTCCGCACAGCGGCGCAGCCAGCAAGACCACGCTGTTCTCGTCCACACCATAAGCGCTGGCCGCTATGCGCCCGTGGCGCAACAAGCCGGCCTGGCGGTGCAGCACCAGCTTGGGCGCTGAGGTGGTGCCCGAGGTGGTGTAGACCAAGGCACCGTCTTGCGCCTGGCCCAGCGCTTGCTCTGGCGTTGCTGGCCCAGGCTTTGGCGTGCTTGCATAAGGCACAAGAGCGATGGCAGGCAGTTCCTTGCCCAGCAAAGCTTGCAACGCCTGGCAATCGCCCACGCCAACAATGCCTTGCAAGCCGCCAAGCACTGCCGGGTCGATCTGCTGGAGGATGTCGACAAACGGCAGCCCCTTGAAGCCCGGCCACATCACCAGCCAGCGGCAGCGGCCGCGTTGCAGCAGCTGCCCTACTTCGTGCTCGCGAAAGCGCGTGTTCACGGCCACCACCGTCATGCCCAGGCGCGCGCTGGCCAAAAAGCTCACCAGCCATTCAATGCAGTTGGGCATCCACAAAGCCAGGCGGTCGCCGCGCTGAGCGCCTTGTTGCTGCAGCACGCTGGCCAGGCGCTCTACCTCCTGGGCCAGCTCACCATAGCTGATGCTGCGCGCATCGTCTTGCAAAGCCAGCTTGTGGGGCCGCTCTTGCGCGTGTTGCGCCAGCAGCGCACGAAAGTTCGTTTCCATGCTGCGCAACCTCAGATCGTGGCAATCGGTGTGACGGGCGAACCCACGGCGCCCGGCAGGCGCAGCGGCGGCGCAGTCAGCAAAAAGCGGTTGCGCTGCTGCGCATGCAAGGCTTCGGCCAGGTCTTTCAGGTACCACAGCTCGGCCAATGGCAGGCCCAGCTTGAACAAGCAATGGTGGTGAAGCGGCAGGATGGATTTTTTACCTGCGCGCTCGCGGGCCGGATAAGCCTCCACCGCATAGTTGTCGGCGCAGATGGCGGTAATGCCGCTGTCGCTCACCCAGTTGAGCAATTGCTCATCGGCACCGTCAAGCACGCTGCCGGTGTTGTGCAGCTTGTCGGCATCGGGCTTGCCGGCCATGTCTACCACTTCTTCGGCAAAACCGGTGCGCAGCACCAGCATGTCGCCGCGCTCCACCTGCACCTTGTCTTGGGCCATCACGGCCATCAGCTCCTGGTAGCCGATCAGCTGGCGTTGGCGGCCAAAGTGGCGCGTGAAATCCACCAGCACGCCACGGCCTTGCATGCCTTTGACGGCAAAGTTTTCGATACCCAGCTTGGTGGCGCCCATGGCCGGGCCGCCGCAGCAGCCGCCATCGGCGCTGTGCTCGTGGCCCGAATCGAGAATGTCTTTGCCTGCCTCGTAGCCGTTGTAGTACACCTTGCGCGGCTGGCCATTGCCGTCCACATCAAAGTACGCGCCCACGTGCGCCAGCGAATCCCATTGCGTGGAGTATTGCAGCGACATCAGCACCTGGTCGTCGCTGAGCACGTCGATCGACGACGGATCGAGCTTTTCCATGGGGAAGTTCATGTACGGAACGCCATCGCGCTCGGTGCCGCTCAAGCGCGGCGGTTTGCGGCGCGGGTTGAGCACCATGCCGCCGGGCAGATCCAGCGGCAGCGACAGGCAGAACACCTGGCCCTGCTGCACCTCGCGCACGCCTTTGAGCACTTGCTCAGCCGTCAGCAGGTTGACGCGGCCGAGCTGGTCGTTCTCGCCAAAATCGCCCCAGGTCGATCCTTCGGGTCGCTGTGTCCAACGTTTCATTTTTTGACTCCTAGTGTGTGTGTTTATTGCTTGGGTTGCTGCGCCGCTCAGGTCGCACCAATCGTGATACCGCCGCAGACAAAATGCGTCTGGCCGGTGACAAAGCCGCAGCGCTCGTCCAAAAAGTAAGCCACGGCATGCGCCACTTCTTCGGGTCTGCCCATGCGGCCCAATGGAATACCGGCCAGCAAGGCCTGCGTGCGCTCGTCGCCGGCCTGGTTCACCTGGGCAAAAAATTCGGTCTCTATCGGGCCGGGTGCAATGGCGTTTACCGTCACGCCGTGGCGCGCCAGCTCCAGCGCCCAGGTGCGCGTCATGCCGATCATTCCGGCCTTGGTCATGCTGTAGATGGTGCGGTCCTGCTTGCCCAGTGCGGCACGCGATGCGATGTTCAGCACACGCCCTTGCTTTTGCGCTTTCATGGCCGGAGCCAATGCCTGGGTAAAGCGGATAGCCACTTCGATATTCAGTTGCACGGCCTGGTACAGGTCTTGCGAATTCACTGTCTCCAAAGCGCCGCTGTGCACCAGGCCGACGTTGTTCACCAGGCCATAAAAGCTCTGCTCCTGGAGCTGCTCAGCCAAAAACTGCGCCACGGCCTGGTTGTCTGCCAAATCCAGGCTGTGGAACGCCATGCCCTGCGGCAGCTCGGCCGGCCGGGTGCGCGCCACGCCGGTGACGCGGTAGCCGTCTGCCACCAGGCGCTCACAAATCGCCCGGCCAATGCCTTTGCTGGCACCGGTTACCAGCACATGTTTTGCATCCATCGTTGTTCTCCCAAAAACAAACCGCTGCTGCGCATGCAGGCCAGATATGCCATTGCGCCAGCCGCTGAGGTCTGCGCGCATCTTATGCCGGACATCGCAAAAAGAGCATTAGTACAAACATCTATATATCTAGACTATTTGCATGCCAGAATTTAGTACCTGAACGTACGGCGCATTGGCTCCGGCGTGCCACCCATAAACAACCAGGAGACAAACACCATGACTGCATTCCGCCTCAAGCCTTTGGCCTTGCTGCTTTGCGCGCCCGTGCTGGCCAGCACGGTTTGGGCCGACACCTACCCCAACAAACCCATCACCTTGACCGTGGGCTACGGCGCCGGCGGCGGCACCGATGTCTGCAACCGTGTGCTCGCGCAAGATGTGGGCAAGCAGCTGGGGCAATCCGTGGTGGTGGACAACAAACCCGGCGCGGGCTCGTCGCTGTCAGTGAGCTACGCCATCCGCCAACGACCCGATGGCTACAGCATCGCCTCGCTCTCCACAGGCGCGCTGCTCAACCAGGTGCTCACGCCCAGCATCAAATACGACGTCACCAAAGACATCACGCCCATTGCCATGGTGGCGCAGTACCAGGTGGGCGTGCTGGTGCGGGCCGATTCGCCGTACAAAACCATGGCAGACCTGATCAAGGCATCGCAAGCCAGCAGCAAACCGCTGAGCTACAGCACGGCTGGCGTGGGCACGCCGCAGCACCTGACCTCGGAGCGCCTGGCCAAACAAGTGAACGTGCAGTGGGTGCACGCGCCCTATAAGAGCGGGCCGGAAACCATTACCGCCGTGCTGCGCGGCGATGTGGACTTTATGGCGCAAACCGCCGAATGGGTGCCCTATGCCCGCGATGGCCGCCTGCGCCTGCTGGCCGTGTATACCGAGCAGCGCATGGCCGGCTTTGATGCGCCCACCTTGAAAGAGCTGGGTTACGACCTGGTAGCGCCCAGCATTCTGGGCATTTACGGCCCGGCCAAAATGGAAGCCGGCACCGTCAAAAAATTGCAGGACGCTTTCCAGAAAGCCACGCAGACGCCCGAGTTCGCCAGCTGCGCCGACCAGTTTGGCCTGAAGCCCGACTTCAAGGACGCGGCCACTTTTGGCAATTTCTTGCAAGACACGCTGACCAGCTGGACACCGCTGCTCAAGCAATTTGCCACCAAGGACTGAGCCATGGGCAACACGAATCAGCCAACACCCAGCTGGCAGCACAGCTGGCTGGAATGGCCTTTTCTGGACGACGGCCACCGCCAGCTCGCCCCAGCTTTGCAAGCCTGGTGCGAGCAGCATCTGCAGACGGTGGATGAAACCGACCTGAACGCCGCTTGCCGCAGCCTGGTGCAAAAACTGGGGCAAGCCGGCTGGTTGCGCTACTGCGTGCCTGCCGGCGAGCAAGGCCAGTACGGCGGCGCGCTGCCAGCGCTGGATTCGCGCAGCCTGTGCATTCTGCGCGAAACCCTGGCCCAGCACCACGCGCTGGCAGACTTTGCCTTTGCCATGCAAGGCCTGGGCAGTGGCGCCATTTCGCTGGCCGGCACCGAGGCGCAAAAACAAGCCTACCTGCCAGCGGTGGCGCAAGGGCAGAAAATTGCGGCCTTCGCGCTGTCAGAGCCCAATGCCGGATCAGACGTAGCGGCACTCAGCTGCAGCGCTGTTCAGCAAGGCGAGAGCTATGTGCTCAACGGCCACAAAACCTGGATATCCAACGGCGGCATTGCCGATTTTTACTGCGTCTTCGCCCGCACCGATGCCAACGCTGGGTCGCGTGGCATCACCGCCTTCATCGTGGATGCGGACACGCCCGGCCTGGTGGTCGAGGAGATGATCGACGTGATCTCGCCCCACCCGCTGGCCACGCTGCGGTTTGACGATTGCCGCGTGTCTGCGAGCCAAATGCTGGGGCCGCTGAACGGCGGCTTCAAACTGGCCATGCAGACGCTGGACATTTTCCGCACCTCGGTCGCAGCCGCAGCCATTGGCTTTGCCCGCCGCGCACTAGCGCACGGCATGGCCTACGCCAGCCAGCGCCCCATGTTTGGCCAGCATCTGGCAGATTTTCAGCTGACGCAGGCCGCGTTTGGCGACATGGCCACCGCCATCGACCAAAGCGCCCTGCTCAGCTACCGCGCCGCCTGGGTGCGCGATGTGCAAAAGCGCGCGCCCACCGTAGAAACCGCCATGGCCAAAATGGCAGCCACCGAATCGGCACAACAGGTGATTGACCGCGCCTTGCAAATGCTGGGCGGCAAAGGCGTGGTGCGCGGCAGCACGCTGGAGCGGCTGTACCGCGACATCCGCTCGCTGCGCATCTACGAGGGCGCAACCGAGGTGCAAAAACTCATCATCGCGCGCGCCATCAGCCCGCCGCAGCGGGGCTGATGGCGCCAACGCAGCTACAGCCACCGCTGTTTCTCCCGCGCCACAAAACCGGCGCTGCACTTGCCTCGCAGCGCCGGGCCTGCCTACAATCGCGCCTTCTTCCGTTGCCTGGCAACGACCCTCTACACCCTCACCGCAAAGGAGCGAATCATGTCCGTATCGACCTCTTCCTTTGCAGTCGTGCGCATCTAATTTCTCCAGGCCTGGCGCGCCACGCGCCGCCTCCAAGCACGCTGCCGGAAACCCGTTAAAGCGCTGGTGCACGCCACCAGATCGCCAGGGTTTCGGCTGCGCGCCTGAATGCCTTGCCGGGCCCACCGCCCGCGGCCGAGATCGAACCGCCAACGACTGCCACCCCACAGTTTTTTCGGTATTGATTGAAGCAAAGGCTTGCCATGGGCAATTCCGCCATGAACACCTATGTACAGGTGTTCGCCAACCGCAGCGTCTGGATGGAAGACGCTGCCATTGAACAACTCCACACCACGGCGCGCAATCTGGGTGCCATCCGCGCAGCAGTCGGCCTGCCCGATCTGCACCCCGGCCGGGGCTACCCGGTGGGCGCTGCGTTTTTCTCGGTCGGGCATTTTTATCCGGCGCTCGTCGGCGGCGATATTGGCTGCGGCATGCAACTGCTGCAAACCAGTTTGGCCACGCACAAAACATCGCCCAGCAAGCTGGAAAAAGCGCTGGGCAACATAGACGGCGCACTGCCCGAACATGTGCTGAGCGAAGCCCTGCACGCGCAACTGCAGCAGATTGCAGAGCAAAGCGGCAGCGCCGATCTGCGCTACCTGCAGCAAACCCTGGGCACGATTGGCGGCGGCAACCACTTTGCCGAACTGCAAGCGGTAGACCAGGTTTACGAGGCCGGTGTGGTCGACAAAAAACGCTTGTACTTGCTGGTGCACAGCGGATCGCGCGGCCTGGGCGGCGAGATTCTGCGTCAGCATGTAGAGCGCTTCAGCCACAGCGGCTTGGCCGCTGACAGCGAGGCCGCTGCCCACTACCTGCGCCAACACGCAGCGGCCATTGCATTTGCACAACTCAACCGCCAGCAAATTGCGCAGCGCATATTGCGTGCGCTGCGCGAAGATGGCACGCCGCTGCTCGACATCACGCACAACCACGTCAGCCCTCACCACTGGCAAGGCCAGGCTGGCTACCTGCACCGCAAAGGCGCAACGCCGGCCGACCAAGGTTTGGTGGTGATCCCCGGCTCGCGGGGCGACTACAGCTACCTGGTGCGCCCCGCTGCCGACCGGCACGAAGCACTGGATTCGCTGGCCCACGGCGCTGGCCGCAAATGGGCACGCGGCGACTGCAAAGGCCGGCTCAAACCGCGCTTCACGCTGGACGCCTTGCAGCAAACCCGCTTTGGTAGCGCCGTGGTATGCGCCGACAAAGAGCTGGTGTACGAAGAAGCCCCGCAGGCCTACAAAGACGTGGATGGCGTAGTGGCCAGCTTGCAAGAGCTGGGCTTGCTGCAGCTGGTGGCGCGCCTGAAACCCGTGCTCACCTATAAGAAAGGAGCCATGCAATGCTGTTGATGCAATTGACTGCAGCGCACGGCCCGGCCGAATGCGAGCTTGCCGTGCAGCTGAGCTTGCGCGAGCTGCAACGCGCTTGCGAGCGCGCCAACATGCCGCTGGAAGTGCTGGAAGCCAACGCCACGCCGCATGGCTACCAGTCGCTGCTGCTGCGCTGCCCGCACCCGCAGGCAGCGGCTTGGTTTGCGCCTTGGCTTGGCACCATTCAGTGGGTTTTCAACAGCCCGCTGCGGCCGCACCACCGGCGCAAAAACTGGTTTGTGGCGCTGCAACTGTGCCCGCAGCCCGAGCAACTGCCGAGCGATGGTGAGATTGTTTTCAGCGCCTGCCGCGCCAGCGGCAAAGGTGGCCAGCATGTGAACACCACCGATTCGGCCGTGCACGCCTTGCATGTCGCCAGTGGCATTGCCGTCAAGGTGATGAGCGAGCGCAGCCAGCACGCCAACAAACGCCTGGCCCGCGAGCTCATCGCCCTGAAACTGGCCCAACGCCAAGCCGACACCACCCACCAAGCCCGCCAGCAACGCAGCCAGCAGCACTGGGCGGTAGAACGTGGGCTGCCGGTCATGGTGTTCCGAGGCTGAAAACAGCAAATACCAGTAAACAAAAAGCCGATGCATCGCTGCATCGGCTTTTTTAGTGATAACGCTGTGTGGAGCGTTACAGGCTTGGGCTACAGGCTCAGGCCTTGAGCACTGCCAGACCACCCATATAAGGACGCAGGGCTTCGGGCACGGTGATCGAGCCGTCGGCGTTCTGGTAGTTTTCCAGCACGGCCACCAGGGTGCGGCCTACGGCCAGGCCGGAGCCGTTCAGGGTGTGGACCAGCTCGTTCTTGCCTTGTGCGTTTTTGAAGCGGGCTTGCATGCGGCGGGCCTGGAAGGCTTCGCAGTTGCTGACCGAGCTGATTTCGCGGAAGGTGTCTTGCGCGGGCACCCAGACTTCCAGGTCGTAGGTTTTGGCCGAGCCAAAGCCCATGTCGCCGGTGCACAGGCTCATTACGCGGTAAGGCAGGCCGAGCTTTTGCAGCACGTCTTCGGCGTGGCGCGTCATTTGCTCCAGCGCTTCGTAGCTCTTTTCGGGGTGCACGATTTGCACCATTTCGACTTTGTCGAACTGGTGTTGGCGGATCAGGCCACGCGTGTCACGGCCCGACGAGCCAGCTTCCGAGCGGAAGCAAGGGCTGTGCGCGGTGAGCTTGATGGGCAGCTGGTCTTCGGCCAGCACTTCGTCGCGCACCAGGTTGGTGAGCGGCACTTCCGAGGTGGGGATCAGGTACAGCGCCGAGGTGTCCGGCACTGGCTCGGCATCTTGGCCGCCCTTTTTGGCAGCGAACAGGTCTTGCTCGAACTTGGGCAGCTGGCCGGTGCCTTTGAGCGAATCGCTGTTGACGATGTAGGGCACATAGCACTCGGTGTAGCCGTGCTCGTTGGTTTGCAGATCGATCATGAACTGCGCCAGCGCGCGGTGCAGGCGGGCGATCTGGCCCTTCATCACCGTGAAGCGGGCGCCGCTGAGCTTGACGCCGGATTCAAAGTCCAAACCCAGAGGCGTACCCAAATCAACGTGGTCTTTGATCTCAAAATCAAAGGCCTTGGGCGTGCCCCAGCGGCGCACTTCGACGTTGCCGGTTTCGTCGGCACCCACGGGCACCGATTCGTGTGGCAGGTTGGGCACGGCGGCCAGCATGGCTTGCAGCTCGGCCTGGATCTGATCGAGGCGCGTGGCCGATTGCTCCAACTCGGTTTTCATGGCCGCAACTTCGGCCTTGGCGGCTTCGGCTGCGTCTTTTTCGCCCTTGCCCATGAGCATGCCGATTTGCTTGGAGAGTTGGTTGCGCTTGCTTTGCAGCTCTTCGGTGCGGGTCTGGATGGTTTTGCGTTCGGCCTCCAGCGCCTTGAAGGCGTCCACATCCAGGAAAGCCTGGGGGTTTTTGCGGGTGAGCAGGCGGGCAACGACCGAGTCCAGGTCCTTGCGCAGTAGCTGAATATCTAGCATGGATTACCTCTTGCTGGTGCCCGCGCGCTGCGGCTGCGGGCATTGTTGTTTTTGCTGTGATGTCTGGGCTGCCAGGGCCTGCCGGTGGCGGGCTGGGGCAGCAGCGAATGGGTGAGAGTGTGTTTAGTGCCCCGTCTCCGGGGATCGGGCACTGATTTCGAGCCCGCCGACATCGATTTTCAGGCCCTTGGGCAGCGGGAATTTCACCGTTTCCTGGATGCCGTCCATCTTGCGCACCGAGGTGGCGCCCAGCGCCTTGATGCGGTCGATCACTTGCTTGACCAGCACCTCGGGCGCCGATGCGCCAGCCGTCAGGCCCACGCGGGCAATGCCGTCAAACCATTCGGGCTGCAGCTCTTCGGCGCTGTCGACCATGTAGCCGGGCGTGCCCAGTTTGACGGCCAGCTCGCGCAGGCGGTTGCTGTTGGAGCTGGTGGGGCTGCCCACCACAATGACCAGATCGACCTGCTGGCTCATCACCTTGACCGCGTCCTGGCGGTTTTGTGTGGCGTAGCAAATGTCTTGCTGTTTGGGTTCGCGAATCTGTGGAAAGCGTGCTTTGACCGCTGCGGTAATGGCCGCTGCGTCGTCCACCGACAAGGTGGTTTGCGTGACCACGGCCAGCTTTGCGGTCTGCTTGGGCGCAACATGCGCCACGTCTTCAACGTCTTCCACCAAGTGGATGCCTTCGGACAGCTGGCCCATGGTGCCTTCGACCTCAGGATGGCCTTTGTGGCCGATCATGATGAATTCGTAGCCTTCTTTGGCGAGTTTGGCCACTTCGACGTGGACCTTGGTGACCAGCGGGCAGGTGGCATCAAAAATGCTGAAACCGCGGCGCTCGGCCTCTTGCTGCACGGCCTTGCTCACGCCGTGGGCCGAGAAGATCAAGGTGGCGCCGGGCGGCACGTCGTCCAGCTCTTCTATAAAGATGGCGCCCTTGGCCTTGAGGTCGTTGACCACATAGGTGTTGTGCACGATCTCGTGGCGCACGTAGATGGGCGCGCCAAATTTCTCGATGGCGCGCTCGACGATCTCGATGGCCCGGTCCACACCCGCGCAAAAACCGCGCGGTTCGGCCAGAACTATTTCTTGCGGCCGCAGCATGCTCAGAGCACCCCGATCAGGCGGACTTCAAAGGTCACCGGCTGGCCAGCCAGCGGGTGGTTGAAGTCGAACTGCACCGCACCTTCGGCGCCCACTTGCAACGCCACGCCGGCGTAGGTGCCCATGCCGTCGGGCGTGGGAAACTGCACCACATCGCCCTGGGTGTATTGCTCGTGAGGGTCGCCCAGCTCGTTGAGCAGCTTGCGGGCCACCCATTGCACCATCTCGGGGTTGCGCTCGCCAAAGGCTTCGCCAGCGGGTACGTGGAAGGTCGTGTGCGTGCCCTCGGGCAGGCCGAGCAGCAGGTTCTCGACGGCGGGCGAAAGCTCGCCAGCGCCCAGCGACAAGGTGGCAGGCTTGCCGTCGAAGGTGTTGATCACATCGCCTGCCGGGCCGGCCAGGCGGTAATGCAAGGTCAGAAAAGAGCCGGGTTGTACCACGGGCGCATCGGTAGGCAGCGGCGTCACGGGGGCCATCGGAGTAGTCATGCAAATCCCTATAAACTGGGCCGTATTGTAGGTTGTAGGGTGAAACCCCTGCACCGGAAAGAGCACGCCATGTCCCTCAAAGACCTGCCCAAGGGCAGCCAGCCCCGCGAAAAACTCCTGGAGCGCGGCCCCGAGGCCTTGTCAGACGCCGAATTGCTGGCCATTGTGCTGCGCACCGGCATGGCAGGCAAAAGCGTGCTGCAGTGGGCCGACGAGCTGCTGGCCAGCCGCACGGCCGACACGCCCAACGGCTTTGGCGGCCTCTCCGGGCTGCTGCGCGCCAGCACCGCCGATCTGGCCCGGGTCAAAGGCCTGGGGCCGGCCAAGCGCACCTTGCTGGTGGCCGTGCTGGAGCTGGCCCGCCGTGCGCTGGCGCAGCAACTGCAGGAAAGCCCGGTGCTGGACAGCGCCGCCACGGTCAAAGCGTATTTACAGTTGCATTTGGCCCACAAGGCGCACGAGGTGTTTGCCGTGCTGTTTTTGGACAGCCAGAACCAGCTGATTGCGTTGGAAGAGCTGTTTCGCGGCACGCTCAGCCAGACCAGCGTATACCCCCGCGAAGTGGTGCTGCGGGCGCTGCACCATCACTGTTCGGCGGTGATTTTGGCGCACAATCACCCCAGCGGCCAGGTGCGGCCGAGCGCGTCGGACCGGCAACTGACGCACACGCTCAAAGCCGCGCTGGCCCTGGTCGACGTGAACGTGCTGGACCATATCATTGTTGCGCCCGGCGCAGCGCTGTCGATGGCCGAGGAAGGTGAAATGTGAGCAAACAGGAGAAAGCAGCAGCGGCTGCATCTCTGCGAGATTTGAAGCAGCTGCGCAAGGCGCTGACGGCTTTCCAAAGCGAACAGGCTGCCCAGCGCCAGGCACAGGAGCAAGCGCGCCAGCAGGCACTGCGCCAGGCCGAGCGCGACCGCCAGCTGTTCCGCCAGACCGTGGGCGCCGTGCGCCCCTTGCCCAACAACAACCACGCCGCCGCCGGCCAACTGCCGCCCGACCCACTGCCGCGCCAGCACTGGGCCGACGAAGAGCGCGTGCTGCAAGAGGCGATGAGCGACGAGTTCGACGCCAGCACCTTGCTCGATACCGATGAGCAACTGAGTTTTCGCCGCAAAGGCATTGGCCGCGACGTGGTGCACAAGCTGCGCGCCGGCCACTGGAGCATTCAGCGCCAGATCGATCTGCACGGCCTGCGCACCGACGACGCCCGCGAGGCGCTGGGCACCTTCATCCGCCAAGCCCACCGCCAAGGCCTGCGCTGCGTGCGCGTGGTGCACGGCAAAGGCCTGGGCTCGCCCGGCCGCATGCCAGTGCTCAAAGGCCGGGTGCACAGCTGGCTGGTACAGAAAAACGAGGTGCTGGCCTTTGTGCAAGCCCGCCCGGCCGAAGGCGGGGCCGGTGCCTTGGTAGTGCTGCTGCGGCCAGCGCAAGCAGCGCAAACTGCGGTTTCGGTGGCCGACGCCTTGCTGCAATTGCAAGCCCTGGCCGCCGCCGAGCAAGCCACGCCCGCGCCCAACCCGGTGGCCGAGCAAGTGGAGTTCTGGGCCGCGCAGTTTCGCAGCGCCCGACGCAAACCTTGAAGCGTTTTTGCGCTAAAAGCAGCAGCATCGGCAGCGGCTGCAAACCCAACTGCTGCGCCCAGCCTCAGGCACCTTTGCTTGCCAGCGGCAGCTCTGAAGTAAAAGGGTTGACCCAGCGCTTGTCCGGGTCTTGCAAGGGCATGGCCTCTTTGGCTTCGCCGTAGATGCGCTCGATCCGCTCTTCCAGCGTGGGGTGGGAGGCCAGCCAATCTTTGCCGCCCAGGTGCCAAAGATCGTGCAGCGCATGTACGTCTTCACTGTCGACCAGCAGCATGTGCGCAATCAGCGGCGCCTGCATGCCCCGGGCGCGGCCGATGGGAGCCATGGCAGCGGCTTGCGCCGGGTAGTCTTGCTGCCACAGCGCCTTGCGCAAGGCGCAGCCCAGGCCTTCGGGGTTGCGCGTCCACTGCAGGGCGCGGGCATCGGCAAGGTATTCGCGCTGGCGTGATACCGCTGCCTTCAGCGCCTGGCCGGCCAGCCAGCCGAGCCAGCCCACGGCCATCAAGGGCAGGCCAAACACCGGCATGCCCCGGTCCAGCCATTCCTCGCCGTAGTTGAAGAGCATTTCCAGCCCGAACACGTAGCCGGCCAGCTCCATGTTCAAGCGCGTGTCGCCCTCGTGCAGGTGCGATATTTCGTGCGCCACCACGCCTTTGAGCTCGTCGCGGTTGAGGTATTCGAGCGCGCCCATTGAGACCACGAGCACCGAATCCTGCGGCTCCCAGGCGGCGGCAAAGGCGTTCAACGCCATGTCGCGGGGCAACACCATGATCTGCGGCACGCGCGCGCCAGCGGCCACACACACCTCTTGCACGATGTTGAGCAAGCGCTGCTCGTTGTGCGAGATGCTGGGCCGCAGCTCACGTGCGCCCAGCTTTTTGGCCAGGTAAACGCCGCCATGCTTGAGGTTGCTGCGCTGGATCCAGGCGCCGCCGATCACCATCAGGCTGACGATGCCGATGTTCGTGGCCAAAAAGCCGCCGGGGTAGTTCACCGCCACCTCGCTCAGCGTGAGCTTGCTGGTGGCCACCATCAGCAGCGCCGGCACCCAGAACACCAGCGCCAGCAGCAAATGCACGCCCGCGCCAATGCCCAGCACCAACAGCAAAAAGGCCCCTAACAGGCCTGTGGTGCTGCGCCGTGCGGCGGTTTGAAAATCCCAGAACTTCATGGTGGCAGGATCAAAAGGCGGGCCGCTGGCGCGGGCTGCAGTGCAAGGTTTCGGAAGAGCGCCCGCTGGCAGGCAAGCGCTTTAAAACTGGACCCGCACCACTTCGCGCTCCTGCGCATTTTGCGTGGACTGCAACATGGGCATGGCATGAAAGCCGAGCACCGCCGCCACCACAATCGCCGGGAAAGCCTTGGTGGCGTTGTTGAACTCCAGCACCTGGTCGTTATAGGCCTGGCGCGCATAGCCGATACGGTTTTCAGTGCTGCCCAGCTCTTCGCTGAGCGAGCGCATGGTTTCGTCGGCTTTCAGATCAGGGTAGCTCTCGGTCAGCACCATCAGGCGGCCCAGTGCACCGCCCAGTGCGCCCTCAGCGGCCACCACGGCTTCGGCCACTTCGGGCTTGCCGGGAGCCGAGCGCATGGCGGTGGCGGCAGCCTGGGCCTGGCTGCGGGCACGGATCACCGCTTCGAGGGTTTGC
This sequence comes from Comamonas trifloxystrobinivorans, assembly GCF_043359985.1. NCBI lineage: Bacteria > Pseudomonadati > Pseudomonadota > Betaproteobacteria > Burkholderiales > Comamonadaceae > Comamonas > Comamonas trifloxystrobinivorans. Next base: position 61,887 of record NZ_JBHZGV010000009.1, on the reverse strand, counting down.
GATTCGTGTTCCAGGTATTTTTTGGCCACCGCCACCAGGTTGGGGATCAGGTCGTAGCGGCGTTTGAGCTGCACATCAATTTGCGCCAAGGCGTTGGCCGTGCGGTTGCGCAGCTCCATCAGCCGGTTGTAGACCGCGATGGCCCACACCAGTAAAACGGCTAGCACCACCAATACAACAATCCATTGGATTTCCATAAGCCCTCTTCTCTCTCTGTTTTTTAGTGATCCGGACATTATGGCCGGAACCGTTCAAACACCCAATTCCGGCCCCGCCGGCAGGCGAGAACTGGGCAAGCGGACGCCCAAAAGCATGACTTATGTCAATCAACCTTGCTGCAGGCAGCGAGCACTCACACGCCCTTGTTGCGCATCCAATCGGCGGTCTGAAAAAAACTTTGGCGCAGGCGCTCGCGCAACGCCGCATCTACACCGGTATCGCCCATGGCCTGGTCCATGCAGGCCAGCCACTGGTCGCGCTCCAGAATGCCAATGGCAAACGGCATGTGGCGCATGCGCAGGCGCGGGTGGCCAAAGCGGCTGACATAGTGGTCTGGCCCGCCGAGCCAGCCGCACAGAAACCAGAACAGCTTGTCGCGCGCCTCGTCCAGGCTGCTGCCGTGCACGGCGCGCAGCTCCTGGTAGGCGGGCTCCAGGTCCATCAGGTCATAAAAACGGTCGGCCAGCGCGCGGACTTTGTCCTCGCCACCGATCCAGGCGAAAGGGGTATCGAAAGGGGGTTTTTCTTGGATTTGCATGGCTTGGCGCTCCAGCAACGCGCTGCTCAGCGGCATGGCGGCACTAGAAGGATTCAAAAACAAAAGAATTGCCAGCGCTTATGTTTAAAGCGCCAGCAGCTATCAAAAACATACTAGCCTATTATTCGGCGGCTTCGCGCAGCGTGACCACCACCGGGCGCTGCAACACTTCGCGCAAGCCCCACCAGCCCGCCAGCAAAGCCAGCACCGCGCCCACCACGCCACCGGCCAGCGGCACCCACCAACGTGGCACCCAGGCAAAGTCAAACACATACTGCGCCAGCGCCCAGCCAATACCCACGGCCACCACGCTGGCCAGCACGCCAGCGAGCAAGCCGATGCCGGCCAGCTCAGCACGCTGCACGCGGCGCAAAAGTTGCCCTTGCGCGCCCAGCGCTCGCATGATGGCGAACTCGCGCGCCCGCTCTTCCCGCGTGGCGGTGATCGATGCAAACAGCACCACCAGACCCGCCGCGAGCGTGAAGCCGAACAAGAACTCCACAGCGCGAATCACCTGGTCCAGCACGCGCTGCAACTGCGCTACCGTGGCGCGCAGATCGACATTGGTGATGTTGGGAAACTCGCGCACCAGGGCGTTGTCAAAGCCCGCCATATCGGGTGCGCGGTAAGCCGCCAGGTAGGTGACGGCCACGTTCTCCACCTGGTCGAGCGGGTAGATGACAAAGAAGTTGGCGCGCATCGAACCCCAATCCACTTTGCGCAGGCTGGTGATGGTGCTCTCGCGCTGCACGCCGCCCATGTCGAAAAGCAGCTTGTCGCCCATCTTCAGGCCCAGGGTTTTGGCAATGCCCTCTTCCACGCTGACGCCTTGCGCATCGCCCGCCTGCCAGGCGCCCGCCACGATCCGGTTGTTCTCGGGCAATTGCGTGGTGTGCGATACGTTGAATTCGCGGTCGACCAGGCGCTTGGCGCGGTCTTCGCTGTAGTCTTGCGGGCCCACCGGCTTGCCGTTGATCTGCACCAGGCGGCCGCGCATCATTGGGTACCAGTCCACCTTGTTGATGCCGGCCTTGCCCAGCGCGGCGCGGAAAGCCTCCGCCTGGTCGGGCATGATGTTGATGACAAAGCGGTTCATCGCATCGGGCGGCGTGGTTTGGCGCCAGGTCTGGATCAGATCGGTGCGCAGCAGCACCAGCAGCACCAGCGCCATCAGGCCCACGGCCAAGCTGCTGATCTGCACCACCGCAAACACTGGCCGCGCCGCAACCTGGCGCGTTGCCAGCACCAGCCACTGCGGCGCACTGGCCTCGTGCACACTGCGGCGCAATACGGCAATGGCCACGGCACTGAGCAAGGCGAACAGCAGCACGGCAGCCGCAAAACCGCCAACGGCAATGCCGCCCAGTTTCCAATCGCCGCTCACCAGCATCAACAAAGCAGCAAAACCGGCTATGCCCAGCAGCAATACCGAGACCGAAGCGGGCCTCAGCGCGCCCAGATCGCGCCGCAATACGCGCAGCGGTGGCACCTTGGCCAGCTGCAAAACCGGCGGCAAACCAAAGGCCAGCAACAAGGTGAGCCCCATGCCCAGGCCCACACCCACCGGCGCCCAACTGGCCGCCGGCAATTGCACCGACAGCAGGCCCGCCATCAGCGCGATGAAGAGGTAGTGCAAGCCAAAACCCAAAGCCACGCCCAGCACGCTGGCAACCAGGCCTACGGCAAAAAACTCTACCCAGTAAGCGCCGGCAATGGCACGCTGGCCCAAGCCCAGCACGCGCAACAACGCCGCGCCGTTGAGGTGCGCGTTGGCAAAAGTGCGGGCGGCCAAAGCTACCGCCACTGCCGCCAGCAAAGCCGCGAGCAAGGCCACCAGGTTGAGGAATTTCTGCGCCCGCTCCAAAGTCTGCTCCATCTCGGGCCGGCCGCTTTGCAGCGATTCCACGCGTACGCCGTGGCTCTCGGGCAGCTTCACCTGTTGTTCGGCCCAGCGCAAAAACTGCGCGGCCGGCTCGGGCGCGCCCGCCACGGCATAGCGATAGATAAGGCGGCTCGCCGGTTGCACCAGGCCGGTGGCGGCCAGGTCATCCCAGTGCAGCATCACCCGCGGCGCAAAGCCCAGAAAGCCGGCACCCCGATCAGGTTCTACGCTGATGATGCGCGCCACCACAAAAGCCTTGTCGCCCAGCCACAGCTGTGCGCCAGCCTTCAATCCCAGGGCTTCGAGCAAACCGGCATCCACCCAGGCCTCGCCCCGGGCGGGAATGCCGCCTGCAGCAGCATCAGCCGTATCGGGCGCAGTGGCAATGCGCAATTGGCCACGCAAGGGATAGCCGGGCTGCACGGCTTTGAGGCCCACCAAACGGGTTTCGCCGCCATCAGCATCGTCAGCCCGCGCCATGGTGGGGAAACTGACCGTGGCCACGCCCTGCAAGCCCAGCTGCGCGGCCTGCTGCACGTACTGCGCGGGCGTGGCGTTGTCGCTCACTATCACCACATCGCCGCCCAGCAACAGGCTGGCATCGCGTGCCAGGCCCGCTTGCAGGCGGTCTGAAAAAAAGCTCACCGAGGTGAGCGCCGCCACGGCCAAAGCCACCGCTACCAGCAGCAAGCGCAGCTCGCCCGCGCGCCAATCCCGAACCAGGTTGCGCCAACCGAGCGCGAATATGTTGTGTCCCATACGGCAAACATACCTGAACTGCACAAAGCCCCAGGCTGCGCCAGCCTGTTTTGCGCTGGTGGCGGCGGCACGCTGGCAACTGTTAGCGCAGGCCATGCTGCGCTGCGATTGCCGTCTCCGTCTCAGGCTGCCGACTGCCGCCCTGTCATGCCGTCCGGGCCTGGCAACCCGAACCTTCGGCTCAGCAGGCTTTGTCCGACATGGCTGCGGCTGTTTGTCTGACAGCAGGCCGGCCAGGCGCTGCCAAGCCATCGCCTACACTGCGCGAATAGCGAAAAACAGCGGAGGTGAAGCATGACAGATCTGGCAGTGCCGGTTGGCAACAGCGACCACATCCTCGGCAAAGCCGATGCCAAGCTGGTGCTGGTCGAATACGGCGATTACCAGTGCCCTTACTGCGGCAAAGCCTACCCGGTGGTCAAGCAGATTGCCCAGCAGTTTGCCGACCAGGTATGCGTGGTGTTCCGCAACTACCCATTGGCCCAATCGCACGCCCAGGCGCTGCCCGCCGCCGTGACTGCCGAGTTTGCCGCGCAGCACGGCAAGTTCTGGCAGGCACACGATGCCTTGTACGAAAACCAGCACTCGCTGGGCCCGGCCCTCTATGTAGACCTGTTGCAATCGCTGCAGTTGCCGGTGGAAGAGTTCAAGACCGCGATCGAGAACCACGCATTCGAAACCAAGATCCGTGCCGATATTGACAGCGGCAACCGCAGCGGCGTCAACGGCACGCCAGCCTTCTTCATCAACGGCCAGGCCTTCCAGCCACGCGGCGGTTTTGACGATCTGGCCCGCCACGTGGAAGCACTGCTCAAAGGCTGAGCGCTCTGCGCCCTCCAGGCCAACGCCTGTCGCCTAACGGTGGCAGGCGTTTTTTATTAGCTATGCATAATAGAAAAACAAAAGCCGTCAGCTATTAAACCAATGAGGGAAACACCATGGCCATTCGTACTAACTTGCCGCTTCAACGCGCTGGCAGTGCCTGGGCGCTGGGCTTGCTCTGTGCCTTGGGGGCCACGCCGCTGTGGGCACAAACCAGTGGCGTCAGCACCGGCGGCTGCGAGGTGTTTGCATCGGGCCGGCTGGGCAGCAGCGACTACGTCCCCAACTACCAGGGGGGCTGTAAAAATGGCATGGCAGAAGGCCAAGGCACCGCGACCTGGCGCATCCGCCATGCGCCCGATGCGGCGCCGGTGCAATGGCAAGGCCGTTTCAGCCAAGGCGTTTTTCTGGCCGAGGCGCAAACCGTGGGCGCCCAGCGCATTCCGCGCAACAGCCACCGCGTGCTGCTCGATCTGGGCCCGCTGAGCGCGCCTGCGGGCGCCCAACCCGGCCGCCTGTGGGCAGAAAGCCAAGTCGACGGCAAGCTGCCCGCCTCGGCCTGCCAGCCTTATACGCTGCAGGTATCGGCCAACGGCAGCCTGGCCGACGACGCGCTGGCCAAAGCCTGGCTCGACCAAGCCTACAGCCGCTGGCTGGCCATCTGCCCGCAAGCGGCAGAAACGCTCAAAGGGCGCAACTTGGCGATCAAGCTGCACCAGGGCACGGACTGGAAGCCCGACAGCTACGGCAACCTGCCCAACGCCGTGGTGGAAGCCAGCAAATCCTTCGGCACTTCGTCCAACGACAAAGCCAAAGAATGGACGAGCTACCGCAACACAGCCGCCCAACAAGTGGCCCAGACCAAGCGGGAGCAAGACGACAAGAGCGCGTTGCAAGCCAACCAGGAGCGCATCCAGGCCTTCGCCCGCAAAACCGGCGCCCGCCAGCTGGTGCCGCTCGAAGCGCTCAGAAACAACCCTTTCCGCTTTGGCGAGCAGCCGATTTTGGTAGCAGTGCGCCTGACCGCCGCCCGCACCCCGACTGAGGCCGTGGTGCAACCGGCCAAGCGTGACCGCGGCGACTGGTCCCGCGTGCTGGTGCGCGGCCCAATTGCCGAGTGGGACGACCAGGGCCGCATCGCCGCTGTGCGCGTCAAAGGCCGCTCCACCGATACCGACACCGACGGCGCCGTGGTACTGGAGTTGCTGGACAACCAGCGCTGCAAAGAATGGGATTGCGAAGACTATCTGCTGATGCCGGGCAAGCGCTGGTTGCGGGATGAAGCACTGAGTGACCAAGGCGCCGCGCCCTTGGCCAAACAGTAGCAGTGCAGCCATCCCTGGCGAACCAAGGCATGGCCGCCATACGCCATCAGCTTGCCGTGGCAAGCTCGCGCAAAGCCTCGGGCCGGTAGGCGCCCAGATGGCGCAGAATTGCGGTCCAGTCCAGCAAGCCTTCCTCGATCGACTGCAGCCGGAAGAACTCGTTGGGCGCGTGCACATCTTCGTCGGGCAGGTTGTGCCCGAACATCAAGGTGTCGATGCCCAGCGTCTCTTTGAAGATGCTGGTAATCGGCACCGATGCTCCCAGGCGCACAGGCACGGCTGCCTGCCCGGTGCGCGCCAGCAAGGCCTTGGCCGCAGCCTCGACCAGCGGGTGCTCTGCGCTCAAACTGGAGGCCGGCGCCCCGATAGTCACCTGACCCCAGCGAAGTTGAACGCCTGCGCGCAGCCGGCTTTGCAAATGCGCCATCACACTTTGCATGGCTTCGGCCGGGTCTTGGCCGGGCACAACACGAATCGACAACTTGGCATGCGCCTCGCTCGGAATGATGGTCTTGCCGCCCTCCCCCGTGTAGCCGCCCCACATGCCGTTCACGTCGATGCAAGGGCGCAAGGTGACGCGTTCGCGCAAGCTGAAACCGGCCTCGCCGTAATTGCAGCCCGCCACTTCCGAGACAAATTCCTCCTCAGAAAACGGCAGTACGGCCACCTGGCGCCGCTCCTCGTCCGACAAAGGCTTTACCCCGGCATAAAAACCTGCGACGGCCACTGAACCATCCTCGTGATGCAACGAGGCCAGCAGGTTCGACAACTCATGCAGCGCATTGCGCACCGCGCCGCCATAGCGCCCCGAATGCAGGTCTTTGCTCGCCGTTTGCAGCGTGAGTTCGGCCATGGCATTGCCGCGGGCGCCCACATTGATGCTGGGGTGCGTAGCGCTCACGCGGCCGCCATCCGCAGACAGCATGGCGTCTGCTGCCAGCAGCTCGCGGTAGCGAGAAATGATGTTGCGCAGCGACGGGCTGCCCACTTCTTCCTCGCCCTCCAGAAAAACTTTGATATTGACCGGGCACTGCTTCTCCACAGCCAAGAAGGCGCGAACCGTCTCCAACGCAATCGTGGTGGCGCTTTTCACATCGGATGCCCCGCGCGCGTAGATGCAGTTGCCGACCACCGTGGGCTCGAAAGGCGGCGTGCGCCACTGCTCGAACGGGTCGGCTGGCTGCACGTCGTAATGCCCGTAGATGATGATGGTGGGCCGGCCCGGCGCATGGCACCACTGCCCGAACAGCGCCGGAGCACCACCGCCATCGAGCTCTTGCACCTGCTCCAGGCCCATGTCGCTCAGGCGGGCGCGCAGGTAATCGCGGGCACGTTGCATGTCCGGCAGAAATTGCGGATCGGTAGAAACGCTGGCAATGCGCAAATAATCGAAAAGCCAATCATGGATGGCAGGCAGTGCTTCGAACAAATGCCGGGTAACCGGGTCTTGCCGGGCTTGGGTTGTCAAATCCAGGGGGGTCATGCTTATTCCGCTTGGTAGTCGATGGATTTCACAAGCGCCGACAGTCTTTCTATCTCCGTCTTGTAAAACAAGGTATTTTCTTGCGAGGATTTTTCTGCAAAAATAATCTTGGATTGCGCTTCCAACGTTTTTCTTGCAGTGGCATCCTGCATTCCCGCATAAATAGCCGAGCGCAGCTTCTCCATAATATCTGGCGGCGTTCCTTTTTTTGCCATATAAGCGGTCCAAATGGTGTAATTAAAGCCATTCATGGTTTTTGATTCATTGACGCTGGGCACCTGGGGCAAAGCCTCCAAACGCTTGGGCTCCAAGGTGGCAATGATTTTCAAACGCCCTTCGCGCTGCAAATCCAGGTAGTTCGCTTGCATGGGCAAAAACGCAAAATCTATTTGCCCGCCGGCCAACTCGGCCAGCAGGGGAGCACCGCCTTTGTAGGGCACATGCGTCAATGCGATCTGGGAGCGGCTGCCAAATGCCGCGCCCACCAAATGGATCATCGAGCCCACACCGCCCGAGCCATAAGCCAGCGGCGTCTGGGCCTTTTTGCCCAGGGCCACCAACTCGTCAATGCTGGCCACCGGCAAATCGCCGCGTGTCACCAGGATGTAGGGGGAAATGGCCACCGGCGCCAGCATCTCGAAATCCTGGGGCTTGTACTTGACCGCCTTGTTCGTCAGGCCCGCCAGAATTAGCTCGTTGGGCGAGCCCTGAAAAATATAGGCTCCGTCTGCCGGTGCATTCAAGACCTTGGCCGCGCCGATGGCGCCATTGGCACCGCCGAGGTTCTCGGTGATGACGGTGCCTGACAAAGCTTTGGCGATGGGCCCTTGCAGAGCACGCGCCGTGATATCGCTGGCGGCCCCGGCCGGGTACGGCACCATGATCGCCACTGGTTTGCTCGGATAGTTGCTGCTTTGCGCAGAGACGCCGTTCGAAAACGCCGCCATTGCAACCAGAATCGACATGACCGCCTTACGCATCTGCTGCCTCCTTGATTGATGTGCAGCGATCGTAGGGCTCGCCTTATGATGTGTCTACTGCATTGTAATTATTCAAATGATGCGCCTGATGCATAATAAAAGCCATGAACCTGCAGCAGCTCAAACACCTGGTCGCCCTGATAGACACCGGCTCCTTTTCCAAGGCTTCCGAGAAGGTATTCCTGTCGCAGCCCGCGCTCAGCCGCAGCGTGCAGGCCTTGGAGGAAGAGCTCGGCGCGGTCTTGATCGACCGCATTGGCAAGCGCAACGAAGCCACCGAGCTCGGCCGTCTGGTGGCCGAACGCGCCAGAAAAGTGCTGCTGGAGGTGGAAGACATTCGGCGCGAGGCCGAGCTGCAAGCCCAAGGCTGCCACGGCGCAGTTCGGCTGGGGCTGGGTGCCGCGCCCAGCGCCTTGCTGTCGGCAGAGCTGATGCGTTTTTTGCTGGAGCAGCATCCCAAAATCAAGCTGAAACTGGTGCGCGGCTCCACCCCCACGCTGCTGCATTTGTTGCGCGAGCGCGAGATTGATGGCTTTGTGGTCCATGAGCGTACCTTGGGTGCCGATGTGCGCGATCTGCAAGTCTCCCGGCCCCACACCCTGACATCCGGTTTTCTTTGCCGGCCAGACCACCCACTGCGCGAGCGGCCCAGCGCCAGCCTGGCAGACATCTGCCGCTACCCCATCATCTCTACCGGCCTGAGCCCCGAGGCCACCAAGCTCCTGTCCAAAACCGGCAACCCGCTGCATTTTGAAAGCGAGGATGTGCCCTACCTTTTTCAAACCGCCTGCAACACCCATGCCATCTTGCTGGGCGTGCAGGCCTTTCTCAGTCTTAATACCGAGCACAAAGCATTAACTGCCCTGCAAATGCAGCCGCCCCAAACCTTGTCAGCCAATTTTGTCTTTGTCGAGCTATTGGGTAGAAGCGCCAGTACCCCCATGCGCATCGTCAGCGATTTTTGCCATTCAGTATTTCAGCGCTACGAATAAAACCTGGCGCTCCGCATAAATGCAGGTACCTCATGCTTCAAATGAGAACAATGCATTAGACGCCACGCTCTCCCCATTTCTAAAATCCCATCGCTCCAACCGTGGCTGAATCACGGCCTCGAGAGTATGGAGTGGCCGTGCATTCAATCACTGAAGCGCTGCAGTTTCACAAAAAAGAGATGGAGACGAAATGAAATCTATTGCCAGTTTTCTCTGTTTGGGTGCATGGATTCTGAGCGGTTGCGGCTCCGGCCATGAGACCTCCAGCACCCGGATTGAAACCCGGGAAGGGCCAGTCGAAGGGGTGATCGAAGCGGGGCTGATGGCTTTCAAAGGCATCCCTTATGCGCAAGCGCCGGTGGGCGCCTTGCGCTGGCAGGCGCCGCAAAAACCGTTGCGTCGCCAGCAAGTGCTGAGCGCCAATACCTATGCGTCCGCGTGCATTCAAACCACGAGCTCTGCCGCAGGCACAACGACTCCGGCCACCGAAGGCCCAGCTGAGCTGGCTGGCGCATTTCCGCCACCGGCCTCCGCCTCTGAAGATTGCCTCTATCTGAATGTCTTCAAGCCCGCAGCAGCAAGCGCTGGCGCCCGGCTTCCGGTTTTGGTTTATGTGCATGGTGGCGCCTTCACCCAGGGCTCGGGAGAAGGGGATTTCAGTGCCCTGGTCCAGCAAGGCGTGCTGGTGGTGAGCATCAATTACCGCTTGGGTGCGCTGGGCTACCTGGTCGACAGCGAAATCGCCAAGGGCGACAGCCAGGCAGCCTTCGGCAACTTCGGCTTGCGGGACCAGATTGCCGCGATCGACTGGGTCCACGACAACATCGCGGCATTTGGTGGCGATCCCCAACGCATGACCTACTGGGGCACATCTGCTGGCGCCACTTCCGGCTTTTCCGTGCTTCAGTCGCCCTTGAGTAAAGGGCTGCTCGCCGCAGCGGTGCTGCAAAGCGGCGGCGGTGGCAGCTACTCCAATCCCAGCATTGAGCAATCTGCCAAAGCTGGCTCAGCGCTGGTGAAAAAACTCCAGTGCGATAGCGCACCAGACAGGGCGGCCTGCCTGCGCGCGGTACCTGCTGCGGACATTCTGGCTGCGCAAGACAATGTTCGCTGGCGCCCTACGGTCGATGGCGTAGTGCTGACCCACGCTCCAGCACAAGCATTTGAAAGCGGCAACTTCAACCACGTACCGGTCATACTGGGCGGCGTGCGCGACGAAGGCACCTTGTTCTCCACGCCGGCTTTGCCTGCGAGCTACTACGCCTCCGCTGTCTCCAGTTTGATCTCGCTGTCGGGGGCGAGCGCAGAAACTGCCTTGCACGACTATCCCCTCAGCGCCTTCTCTTCACCCGGAATGGCGTTTGCCCGTGTGCAGGGCGATGCCTTGTACGCCTGCGGTAACGCTGCGCGTGGCGACGCTCTGTCGCGCTGGGTCCCTGTCTACAGCTATGAATTTACCGACCCCGCAAAGTCATTCCCTGCCGAGCCTGCAGCCTACTATTACGGCACATTCCACGGTTACGACTCTCTCTACTGGTTTGGCACCCGCAATGCAGCTACGGTCGACGCACAGCGCCTGTCGCTGCAAAACGCCATGCTCGAGTATTTGCTGCAATTCATCCGCACCGGCAACCCGAATCGCCAGGAAGGGACACAGGTACCCTGGCCACGCTATTCGCAAAGCAGCCCCACGGTGCAAGCCTTGACCATCCCGCAGATCGCGCCACGCACGGACTTCAAAGCCGTCCACCGTTGCGACTCCACCTGGGCCGCCCCCCAGCTTCCGGCGGGCTTTTTCTAGTGCCTCCATTCCACAAAGACCATCTACCCACCGGCGGAACCGGCTAAGCGTCGAGTTTTACGGCAAGCGCTCGCCATCATCCGGATGCCTTGCTGCGACTTGCCGCGCTGGAGCAACCTGAGCGATCAGGCGCTTACCAGGTCGGCAAAGTGCGCTGCAAAATCCCCGCTCGCACCGGCGGCATTCAGATGGTCAAAGTACTCATACCAGCCGCTGGCCTGAATGCCTGCCAACAGGCCAGCGCGTGCTTGTGGATTGGGGAAACGCCAAACGCCAAGAAAGCGGTGTTCGCTGGATTGATCGATTCCCGGCTCCACCTTGGCCAACGTCAGCACCTCAACACCCATGCTGGACAACGCGCCCATGGCATCCTGAATCCCTTGCAAAAACTGATGGCGATTTTCAGCAGACAGTGCCGTCCAACGGGCGTTGGGCGTATAGAGTTCGACGAGATAGTGAGACATGGCTTCCTCCTGAAAGCTTGGTGGTAAATTCGCGGCGCTCGCATGCAAATGCGGTTTACTGCTTAACACTCGCAGTCATTGATTTTTCGTCCCCACATTGGCAGACACTTTCTCGAGCAAGGCCGTCAACTGCTTGCGCTCTGGCTGCGTGAGATTGCCGTAGAGACTGGCGATCCAGCGGCCATGCTGCTCAAACACAGCCTTGGCAACACGCTTTCCTTTGCGCGTGAGTCGGATACGCAATGCGCGTCGGTCATTTGCGTCGGCATGCCTCTCAATCAACTCTTCACGCTCCAGCCCATCGAGCAGCCCGGTGACCGTAGCGCGGGTCACTCCGGCTTCTTCCGCCAACATATTGGGCGCCAGACCGTCGGAAACAGAATCCAGCAGAAAGAGCAGCACAAACCTCCCTTCGGACAGGCCATGCGGTGCCAGCAGTGCGGCGCAATCACTGTCGATCTCCGTGGCGAGTGACAGCGTCTGAAAGCACAGGCGAATCCCTTCCACATCTGGGAGATTGCGTCGTTCGGCCTCTCTTAGGAGAGCCAGATATTTCTGTTCCAACTTCATTTATTAGTCAACACATTGTATGGCGGCTAATTATATGCGAGATGCATACCTTCAAGCAAGTCGCTCAGGTATGCCACTTCAGAACTGAAACAGTTTCAGTCGTCTTGCGCTGCCAACAGATCGATTCCCTCAGGCGTCAACACCACCAGCCAGCGGCCATCGTCCTGCCACATACGCAGCAGACCGGGGCCGCGCTGAGCGCCCAGCATGGCGTCGGTGAGCATGGTGATCTCGCGCATCAGCACGCTCACGCTGGCGTCTAACCGCTTGCTCAAACGCGTCAAAGGAATCCCTTGCTGGGCACGTTCGCCGCGCGCATTCTGCTCGTCGTGAATGGCAAGCAGAATGCGCCAGGCCAGCGGCAATGCCGCTTCATCATTCATCAACTCAGGCAACGGCCTGCCCTGCTTCAAGCACTACGGGAATCGACTTGGAGGTCGGCGTGCCCGCATTGGCCGCAACGGCAGACAAAGGCACCAGCGGATTGGTTTCCGGGTAGTAAGCAGCAATATCTCCGCGAGGGATGTTGTACGCCACGAGTTTGAAGCCATCGGCGCGGCGCTCCTGGCCGTCGTCCCAGACCGTGCGGATGTTGATCCAGTCTCCGTCCTTCATGCCCAGCGCACGAATGTCTTCGGCATTGATGAACACCACGCGGCGCTGACCGAAAACGCCGCGATAGCGGTCGTCCATGCCGTAGATGGTGGTGTTGTACTGGTCATGCGAGCGTGTGGTGAGCAGCGTGAAGACGATCTGATCGCGCACACGCTCGCGTGCCTTGTGCGATGGGGTGTCACGCGGCACGTCGTGGGCGTAGAAGGTGGCCTTGCCATTGGCGGTGCTCCACACGCGCTCGCTGGCGGTGTTGCGCAAGCGGAAACCTCCGGGCACGGCCACGCGTTGGTTGAAGTTGGCAAAGTCGGGGAAGACTTTTTCAATCTCATCTCGAATCAGTGCGTAGTTGCCCATCAACTGCAACCAGTTCACACGGCTCTTGGCACCCAGTGTGGCGTGCGCCAATCGGGCCACGATGGCGGGCTCGGAGAGCAGATGCTCAGACGCTGGCGGATTGATGCCCATGGAAATGTGCACCATGCTCATCGAGTCTTCCACCGTCACGCCCTGCACGCCAGCGGCCTGCATGTCGATCTCGGTACGGCCAAGGCAAGGCAGGATCAGCGCCTCTTTGCCGTGCACCACATGGCTGCGGTTGAGCTTGGTGGTGACATGTACGGTGAGGTCGCAACGCTGCAGCGCCTTCCATGTTTCATACGTGTCGGGCGTGGCCGCGGCGAAGTTGCCACCGAGTGCAAAGAATACCTTGCCTTTGCCGTCGCGCATGGCCTCGATGGCCTCCACGGTGTCCACGCCGTTCTGGCGCGGTGGCTCAAAGCCGTAGACGTCGCGCAGCTTGTCGAGCAAGGCTGCGGGCGGCTTTTCCCAAATGCCCATGGTGCGGTCGCCCTGCACGTTGCTGTGGCCGCGCACAGGGCAAGCGCCTGCGCCGGGGCGGCCCAGGTTGCCGCGTAGCATCAGCAGGTTGACGATCATCTGAATGGTCGCTACCGAGTGCATGTGCTGCGTGATGCCCATGCCCCAGCAGGCGATCACGCTCTTGGCTTCGATGTACACATCCGCCGCGCTGCGCAACTGCGCTTCGGTCAGGCCCGATTCTTCTTCGATGATCTGCCACGACTCGCCGCGCAGGCTTTGCACCAGCGCTTCAAAGCCACTCGTGTGCTCGGCGATGAAGGCGCGGTCGAGCACATTGCCACGCGCACCGTCTTGCTCCAGCACATGCTTCATCATGCCTTTGACGGCCGCCAGATCACCGCCTACGCGCAACTGGAAGTAATGCGTGCTGATGGGCGTCGAGCCCAGCGTTGCCATCTCCAGCTTGTCCTGTGGGTCAGCAAAGCGCTCCAGCCCGCGCTCGCGCAGCGGGTTGAAGCTGACGATGCGTGCGCCGCGCTTATGCGCCTCGCGCAACTCACCCAGCATGCGCGGATGGTTGGTGCCGGGGTTCTGGCCGAAGATGAAGATGGCATCGGCCTTTTCAAAATCCACCAACTCCACGGTCCCCTTGCCCACACCAATTTGCGGGCGCATGGCACTGCCGCTTGGCTCATGGCACATGTTGGAGCAGTCGGGGAAATTGTTAGTGCCGAACTCACGCACAAACAACTGATAGAGGAACGCGGCCTCGTTGCTGGCGCGGCCCGAGGTGTAGAAGATGGCCTCGTTCGGGTCCGGCAGCGCATTCAGGTGCTTGGCGATGATGGCAAATGCATCATCCCACGCAATGGGGCGGTAATGATCGCTCGCCGGGTCATACACCATGGGATGCGTGAGCCGGCCCTGATCTTCGAGCCAAAAGTCGCTTTGCTGGGCCAGATCGCTTACCGTATGTTTGGCAAACAGCTCGGGGCCAGCACGGCGGGCCGTAGCTTCGGCAGCCACAGCCTTCACGCCGTTCTCGCAGAACTCGAAGGTAGACGCATGGTTGCGATCCGGCCACGCACAGCCCGGGCAGTCAAAGCCATCGGGCTGGTTGGCCGATAGCAAGGTTTTAGCGCCCTTGATCGCTATATCCTGCTGCAACAGCGTGTTCTTGACACTGTTGAGCGCGCCCCAACCACCGGCGGGACCTTTGTAAAAGGCAATTTTCTGTTCGTGCATGGCAAACCCTCCACTACAGTGAGTGGCTGAAGGCTTGCATTTCAGCGGTCTGGGCGCTGCCGGTCAAATTTCTTCTGCCTATGCCGGCATTCAGAATAAAAATGAGAGCAGACGATGCTCCACAGGCGCGGCAGCAAAAAACCGGTATTCAAACAGCACCGCTTAGCAGCGAAGCGGGCATGGAAATCAGGCTCCCAACACAGGCTTGCAACCAGCTTGGTCACCACGCTTATGCTTCACCTGAGATCCGTCAGGCCGCATGCTGGATCAGCTGCTTTGCAACGCCCCCGCGTGGTGCAAACACTGCCCCCGCCACACTTCATCACCCATCAACACCAACGCCGCTTGCAACGCCGGCATGCTCGCCTGCGTTTGCTGGTAAATAAACGCCACTTCGCTGTGCACGGCAGGCTCCACCAGCGGGGCAGCATGTACGCCCGGCAAATGGCGCACCGTGGCCAACACTGCGCCGGGCACGATGCTCGCCATGCCTGCTTCCAACACCGCTTGCAGCAAAGCCTGGACGGAATTGGTCTCCAGCACTGGCCGCACTTGCAGGCCGACCGAGGCAAAAGCGCGCTCGACGATCTGGCGGTTGTGCATGTCGGGCGTCAGCAGGCAAAGCCGGTCCACCCGCGCTTGTGCCCAGGGCAAGGGCTGGTCCCATTGCGGATCAGCGCTTTCCACAGCGCTACGGCAGCGCAGCAGGTAGTACTGCTCCTGGTATTGCGGCAGGCATTGGGTGCGCGGGCTGCGGATGCGGTCGCTGTAGCCCAGCGCCAGGTCCAGGTTCAGCGCTTCGAGCCCGCGCTCTATGTCGGGCGAGCTCATCGAATGCAATACAGGCTGCAGGGCCGGATGGCGCTCGCGCAGCAGCGCTGCAAAGCGCAGGAGCATGGGCATGGCCGTGGGCACGGCCGCCATGCGCAGCTGGCCTTGCAGGCGCCCGGCCTGGGCGGAGAGCGTTTGGCGCAGGCGCTCTTCCTGCATCAGCATTTCCAGCCCGGTTTGCAGCACCTGTTCGCCTTCGGGCGTGAGCCCGGCAAACAGGCGGCCGCGCCGCACAATGGCCACGCCAAACTCTTGCTCTAGCGCCCGCAAGGCATTGGACAGCGCGGGCTGCGTGATGTGGCAAGCCTCCGCCGCCCGCGCAAAGTGGCCGTGCGCTTGCAGCGCAGCCAGGTAGCGCATGGCGGCGAGGACGTTCATCAGGTGTTGCTGCTGACCGTGATGCTGGGGAACTTGGACGAGAAGTCCTTGGCCTGCTGTGCAATCTTCACGGCAATGCTGCGCGCCACTTGCTTGTAGATGCCAGCCACTTCGCTCTCCGGCGCGGCCACCACGGTAGGCGTGCCGCTGTCGGCCTGTTCGCGGATCTGCAGCGACAGCGGCAGCGCGCCCAGGTAATCGAGCTGGTATTCGGCAGCCATGTGCTTGCCGCCATCAGCGCCAAAAATATGCTCGACATGGCCGCAGTTGGTGCAGACGTGCATGGCCATGTTCTCGATCACGCCGAGCAGCGGAACGCCCACCTTCTCGAACATCTTGATGCCCTTGCGCGCGTCCAGCAGCGCAATATCTTGCGGCGTGGTGACGATAACGGCGCCCGTCACCGGCACGCGCTGGCTCAGCGTCAGCTGAATGTCGCCGGTGCCCGGTGGCAGGTCGATCAGCAGGTAATCCAGGTCTTTCCAGTTGGTCTGGCGCAGCATTTGCTCAAGCGCCTGCACGGCCATCGGGCCGCGCCAGATCATGGCCTGGTCCTGGTCCACCAGCAGGCCGATCGACATGACCTGCACGCCGTGGTTGAGCTTGGGTTCCATGGTTTTGCCGTCGCTGCTCTCGGGCTTGCCCGAGACGCCCAGCATCATGGTCTGGCTGGGGCCGTAAATGTCGGCATCCAGCACGCCCACGCGGGCGCCTTCGGCGGCCAGTGCCAGCGCCAGATTGGCCGTGGTCGTGCTTTTGCCCACGCCGCCCTTGCCCGAAGCAATGGCAATGATGTTCTTCACGCCCGGCAGCAAGGGCACGCCGCGTTGCACCGCGTGCGAGATCACCTTGTTGTGGATGGACACCGAAACGTTCTCCACACCCGGCACGGTTTTGGCAGCCGCCACCAGCTGGCTGCGCAGTTGCGGCACCAGGCTTTGGGCGGGGTAGCCCATCTCCACATCAAAGGCGACATCGCCGCCGCTGATCTGCAGATTGCGCACCGCGCGGGTGCTGACATAGTCTTTGCCCGTGTGCGGGTCTTGTACGCTGGCCAGGGCGGCCATCAGCGTGGTTTCGTTCACTGTCATCGTGTTCGCTATTCCTGAGACAGCAATAAGTCTAGCGAAGCTGGCTTGCCCTTGTGAAGCAGCGACAATCACGCCTGGGCCGCCCCGGCGGCAAACCTGTTCGATTGAAGAAAGAGCTGCGCCCGTGAAACTGAAGATGGCTGAGAATTCCGTGTTTGCGATTTTGCTGCGCTCGTCGTGGTGGATCAGTGTGGTGGTGGGCGCCGTCATCGTGCTGCTGTGCCTGGCCTTGTTGCCCAAAGACATCCGCTTTGTCGGCGCTGCCGGCAGCCTGCCTTTCCTGGTGATCGGGGCAATTGCCGCCAAGCGCCAGTGGAAAGAGCCCAGCAGCGCCGCCACCGAAGCGCTGCTGGCCCAGGCCACCAGCCTTTCGGCCCGCGACCTGCAAGCCTGGCTGACCCGCGCCTGGCAGGCCGAAGGCTATACCGTCACGCCACGCAAACAGGCCGATGCCGACATTCAGTTGCAGCGCGAAGGCAAAACCACCCTGGTGCTGACCAAGCGCAGCAAGGCTGGCGTACACGGTGTTGAGCCGTTGCGCGCTCTGCACGAAGCCGCACTGCAAGCCAACGCCGCCAGCGCCTATGTGCTGCTGCAAGGCGAGCTGAGCGAGAATGCCCGCCTGTTCGCCCGCGATAACCAGATTGCCGTGCTGCAAGGCAAGGGCCTGGCCACGCTGCTGCACAAAGCGCCAGCACCGTAAAAACAAGGGCTTGAAAAGCCACTGCAGCCAATGCGCGACAGCGAAGTTTGGCGCTTGGCCGGGCTTTCCGCTATGGTTCTGCCATGGCCTCCGCTTTGCACCACGACCCGCGTGATGGCCCGACGGCGATTGTGCTTTCGGGCGGCGGCGCGCGCGCTGCCTACCAGGTGGGCGTGCTGCAAGCGCTCTCGCGCCTGCGCCAGAACGCCGGGGCCGACCACGAGCCCACGCCCTTCCCCATTGCGGTGGGCACCTCGGCCGGCGCCATCAATGCGGCCGGCCTGGCCTGCGGCGCTGACCATTTTGACCGGGCCGTGCAGCGCCTCTCGCGCGTGTGGCGCAATTTCTCCACCAGCCAGGTCTATCGTGCCGATGCGTTTGGCGTCGCCCGCAGCGGCGCGCGCTGGCTGAGCCTGCTGACCCTCGGTTGGGCGCTCACGCGCTGGCACTACAGCAAGCCACGCTCGCTGCTGGACAACACGCCGCTGTTGCAATTGCTGCAAAACGAGCTGCCGCTGGAGAAGCTGCCACATTTGCTGCACAGCGGCCAGTTGGCGGCGCTGGCGATATCGGCATCAAGCTACACCACGGGCGAACACGTTACCTTTTACGAAGCCGGGCCGCATGTGCCGAGCTGGTCGCGCATGCAGCGCCGGGCGCTGCAAGACCGCATCACGCACCAGCACCTGATGGCCTCGTCGTCCATCCCCTTTATCTTTGCGCCCACCGAGATCAGCATTCGCGGCCAGTACAACTACCTGGGCGATGGCGCCATGCGGCAGACCGCGCCGCTGGCCCCTGCCGTCCACCTGGGCGCCAAGCGCATTGTGGTGGTGGGCGTGGGCCGCTCGCACGAGGTGGTGCAACTGCCGCAAGGTGAGCACCCACCCTTCCCCAGCCTGGCGCAGGTGGCGGGTCACGCACTGTCGACGATTTTTCTCGATGCGCTGTCACTGGACGTGGAGCGCGCCCAGCGCATCAACCACACGCTCAGCCTGATTCCGCCCGCCGAGCGCGAACGCGCTGCGCTGCGGCCGGTCGATCTGCTGGTGTTCACACCTTCGCAGTCGCTCGACGCGATTGCGCTGGCGCACCTGCAAGACCTGCCCACGCCGGTGCGGGCGCTGCTGGCCGCCGTGGGCGTTTCGGCGCACAACCACAGCATTGGCAGCGCGGCGCTGGCCAGCTACCTGCTTTTCGAGCCCGGCTACACCCGCGCCCTGATTGCGCTGGGCCGCGCCGACACCATGGCCCGGCAAGACGAAGTACGGGCCTTTTTTGGCTGGCCTGAGCGTGCGAATCCCCCGATCCGCCTGTCCGGCTCTGTAAACCCCTAAAATTGCCCGGTTCTGGTGCGCCGCGGGGCGCAGACGGTGGCCACCGGCCCGCCGTCCACGTGACCAGAACCCGTGCCCGGCCTGGGCCGAGCACCCTTCAGAGTGATCAGAAAGTTCCGCAACCCTATGTCTCAACGAAAGTTATTCGTCACCACCGCCCTGCCGTATGCCAACGGCAACTTCCACATCGGCCACATCATGGAATACATCCAGGCCGACACCTGGGTGCGTGCGCAGCGAATGCAGGGCAATGCCGTGAACTTTGTCGGTGCCGACGACGCCCACGGCGCGCCCATCATGATTGCCGCCGAAAAGGCCGGCAAGACGCCCCAGCAGTTTGTGGCCGACATCGCCGCCGGCCGCAAGCAGTACCTCGACGGCTTCCACATCGCCTTCGACAACTGGAGCAACACCGACAGCCCGGAAAACCACGAGCTGTCCAAGCAGATCTACCTCGACCTGAAAAAGGCCGGTTTCATCGAGACGCGCACCATCGAGCAGTTCTTCGACCCCGAGAAGAACATGTTCCTGCCCGACCGCTTCATCAAGGGCGAATGCCCTCGCTGCCACGCCAAAGACCAATATGGCGACAACTGCGAAGTCTGCAGCTCGGTCTACGCGCCTACCGATTTGATCAACCCGTTCTCGGCCCTGTCCGGTGCCAAGCCGGTGATGAAGTCGTCCGAGCACTTCTTCTTCAAGCTCTCCGACCCACGCGCTGTGGAGTTCTTGACCGAGTGGACGCAGGACGGCCAGCACGTGCAGCCCGAAGTGGCCGCCAAGATCAAGGAATGGTTTGGCGTGCGCACCAACCCCGATGGCTCGACCAGCGAAGGCCTGGACGACTGGGACATCTCGCGTGATGCGCCCTACTTCGGCATCGAGATTCCCGACGCACCGGGCAAGTACTTCTACGTGTGGCTGGACGCGCCCGTGGGCTACCTGGCTTCGCTGAAGAACCTGCTCAACCAGCGCGGCGAAGATTACGACGCCTACATGGCCGACCCGGCGCTGGAGCAGTACCACTTCATCGGCAAAGACATCATCACCTTCCACACGCTGTTCTGGCCTGCGATGCTGAAGTTCAGCGGCCGCAAGACGCCCACCAAGATCTGCGTGCACGGCTTTTTGACCGTGAACAACGGCGAGAAGATGAGCAAGAGCCGTGGCACCGGCCTCGATCCGCTCAAGTACTTGGCGCTGAAGATGAACCCCGAGTGGCTGCGCTACTACCTGGGTGCCAAGCTCAACGGCCGCAACGAAGACATCGACTTCACGGCCGAAGACTTCATGCTGCGCGTCAACTCCGACCTGATCGGCAAGTACGTCAACATCGCCAGCCGCGCTGCCGGCTTTATCAGCAAGCGCTTTGAAGGCAAACTCGGCCAGGTGTCCGAAGACGGCCAGGCCCTGCTCGCCACGCTGCGCGAAGCCAAGGACGGCATCGTTGCCGCCTACGAAGCCCGCGACACGGCCCGCGCTGCACGCGAGATCATGTTGCTGTGCGACAAGGTCAACAGCTATGTCGACGCCAACAAGCCCTGGGAGCTGGCCAAGAAGGAAGGCATGGAAGCGCGCCTGCTGGACGTGTGCACCACCTGCATCGAGGCCTTCCGCATTCTGACCATTTACCTCAAGCCCATCCTGCCCGGTGTGGCTGCCGAAGTGGCCAACTTCCTGATCGTGCCGCCCGAGAGCTTTGCCGACGTGGCCAAGCCCCTGGGCCAAGGCCACCAGATTGGCGAGTACAAGCATCTGATGCAGCGTGTCGACCCCAAGCAGCTCGAAGCCCTGTTCGAGCCACCCGCAGGCAGCGCCGCCGCTGCAGCCGCCGAGCCAGCCAAGGCCGAGAAAAAGGCGGCCAAGAAGGCCGAGCCAGTGATCGACCCCAACGCGCCCGGCGGCGAGCCGCTGGCCGAAACCATCAGCATTGACGACTTCGCCAAGATCGATCTGCGCATCGCCAAGATTCTGGAATGCAAGGCCGTCGAAGGCTCCACCAAGCTGCTGCAACTGACCTTGGACGTGGGCGAAAAAGATGCCGAAGGCAAGCCCACCACGCGCAATGTGTTCAGCGGCATCAGCAGCATGTACCAGCCAGAACAACTGGTGGGCAAGCTGACCGTGTTGGTGGCCAACCTGGCCCCGCGCAAGATGAAGTTCGGCCTGTCCGAAGGCATGGTGCTCGCCGCCAGCCACGCCGACGAAAAGGCGCACCCCGGCATCTATGTGCTGGAGCCCTTCCCAGGCGCACAGCCGGGCATGCGCATCCATTGATGGCCAGCTTTAGCAAGCTCACAAAGCCCCTGCGCCCCTGGGCCGCAGGGGCTTTTTTCTGCATGGCGCTTTCTGGCTGCACCGTGGTGGCCGTAGGCGCAGCCACAGTGGGCATTGCAGCATCGGCAGTTGGCGTGGCGGCCGACGTGGCCGTGGGCACCGCCAAGCTCGCCGGCAAAGGCGTGGGCAAAGCCTATGACGCGATATCGGACGACAAGCCCGACAACAGCGGCCTGAGCATCAAGTACCGCGAAAGCGACCCGAACCGCCCCTACCAGCCCGGCCCCGGCGTCAGCAATGCACGCGACCCGGAGACGCTGGAGCCTGTGACGGCCTCACCGGCAGCAGCAGCGCCTGCACCGGCTCCCGCAGCGCAAGCAGAGCCTGTGCGCCGCCTGGAGCCCAGCATCTCGGCGCCCTGAAACGCGGCGTGCTGATCAGTTGCCCTGGTAGCGCCCGGGCCGGTGGCTGATCCACAGAAAAATGCCCATGATCACCGCCGCCAGCACCGAGTAGGCCACGCGCTCCAGCGGCACCACCCACAGCGCCAGCAGCACGACGGTGCAGTCAATCATCAGCTGCACCTTGCCGGCGCGGATGCCGTAGCGCTCTTGCATATAGAGCGAGACGATGGTTGCGCCGCCCAGGCTGGAATGGTGGCGCGCCAGAAACAGGCAACCCGTGCCCATCATCAAACCGCCCAGAACAGCGGCGTACAAAGGGTTCAGATAGTCGATGTGGATGAGGCGCGGCCCCAGATCGGCCATCAGCGCCAGCATGGCCACCGACACAAAGGTCTTGAGGGTGAACTCCGGCCCCATGCGCCGCCAGGCGAACCAGTAGAACGGCAGGTTGATGGCGAAGAAGATCGCGCCAAACGGCAGACCGGTCACGTAGTGCAGCAAAAAGGCCAGGCCTGCGGTGCTGCCGGTGAGCAAACCCGCCTGGGCAAACAGCATCATCGTGATCGAGACAAAGAGCGAGCCGGTAAAGAGCGCCTGTGCGTCTTCAAAACGGCCATGGCGCAAGCTCGCCGCAGGTGCAGGGCTGCTGGCCACGGTGCCCGCAGATGGGGCTGGGCGGGAAAGCGGTGTAGACATGTCGGGTGGACTGCAAATTTCATGCCCGCGCCTGGGTGTGGCGCAGGCTGCCTGGCGCGGATAGCGCTAGGTAGTAACCCGAATTCTAGAGAGCTTTAGCCACCCCAAAAACGGTGCGGGCATCAGCTGCCCGCCCTTTTTTGTGCATTGCAGCAAAAGTGTTGCTGAACGGCTGCACCAGGGCGCTTCAGCTTTCGGCGCAGGCCGCTGGCAGCAAGGCGCTTGCTTGCGCCCGCGCCTTACTTGCTGGGCATGATCATGGTGCTGCCGCTGCGCACCACCTTGCCCTGGCTGTCAAACACCACGGTGAACAGCATCTTGGTGCTGGGCGGGTCGTTCCACTTCCAGTCCCACTCGGCCTCGTTTTTCAGCGGGTAGCTGCTGCGCTTGGCGGGCTGGCCGAGCAGGCGGCGCACCTCCTGCTGGTCCATGCCGGGGCGCACCTTGGCAAAGTACTCGGGCGCCAGCACCTGGCGCAGCGCGGTCATCTTGCCGTCTTTGCCGATGGTGATCATGTAGTTTTGCGTGCCTTCGGGCTGGCGCGTGTATTCGAGCGTGTGCGCGCCGTCGGCCTCGTCCCAGATCTGGTTGGGCGGGCCGAATTTGTCGCGCACGTCCTGCTCGGTCGAGACAAACTCCTCCAGCTCCTTGATGCGCTGTTGGTCGCAGCCCACCAAAAACACGGTCGCAGCGACTGCAGCGACGCCGATTGCAAGCTTGGTGACGAGGGACATGGTCAGGTTCGGTAGAATCGAGGAAAGAGGTAAATATAAGCCATGTCATTCTTCCAACGCCCCCATTACGAATCCGACGCCACGCAGTTCCTCCTCAAGCTCAAGGAACAGCGCCCACACCTGGAGCAAGGCCAGCGCGAAGGCCGCGCCCTGCTGTGGGACAAGGAGCTCGACCGCGATGAGCAAGCCGATTTCAAGGCTGGCCGCGTGGCACAAAAGCCCTACGTCTACCAGACCAACCACGATTGATCGGCCAGCAGCTGCTGGCAGAAAGCTCGGCCTGATTGCTTCCCAGCAATTACCAGGCAAGCACCGACAGCTCTTTATTTGATAGCAACCCATCCACCGCATGGCGCAACCCGGCAACCTGGATTCTGCTGACCCCGCCACCACGGCCGAGGCCGAAGCGGCGATGCCGGCAGTGGTCGACCAGGTGGCTTTGGCGCGTCTGTACGGCGAGCCCCTGTTCGCGTTGCCGCAGGATCTGTACATCCCGCCCGATGCGCTGGAGGTGTTTCTCGAGGCCTTTGAAGGCCCGCTCGACCTGCTGCTCTACCTGATCCGCAAGCAAAATTTCAATATTCTTGACATTCCGATGCTGAGTGTCACGCGCCAGTACCTGAGCTATGTGGACGAGATTCGCAGCCGCAACCTGGAACTGGCCGCCGAATACCTGCTGATGGCAGCGATGCTTATCGAGATCAAGTCGCGCATGCTGCTGCCGCCCAAAAAGCAGGCAGAAGGCGAAGAGGCCGAAGACCCGCGTGCCGAGCTGGTGCGCCGCCTGCTGGAATACGAGCAGATGAAGCTCGCCGCCCAGGGCCTGGGCGCTGCGCCCACCTACGGGCGCGATTTTCTGAAGGCCCAGGTCTTTATCGAGCAAGCGCTGCAACCGCGCTTTCCCGATGTGGAGATCAGCGAGCTGCAAGCGGCCTGGCGCGATATTTTGAAGCGCGCCAAACTGGTGCAAACGCACAAGATCACCCGCGAAGAGCTGTCGGTGCGCGAATACATGAGCGCCATCCTCAAACAGCTGCAAGGCCGCCGCTTTGTGGAGTTTGAAGACATTTTCGAGCCCGAAAAAGGCAGCACCGTGCTGGTCGTCACCTTTATCGCGCTGCTGGAGCTGGCCAAGGAAACCCTGATCGAGATCACCCAGGCCGAGGCCTTTGCCCCGATTTACGTGCGCCTGGCCTACACGCCGGTCTGAGCACTTTTACGATTTGTACGCACGGCTGCCGCGCCCGGCAGCCACGGTTTTGCAAGTTTTCCAGGAGAGACAACATGCCCCATCTGATCGTTGAATACAGCGCCAACCTCGAAGGTTTCCCCGAAGCCCAGGTGCTGGACGCCCTCAACGCCACCGTCATCGCCACCGGCCAGGTGCAAAAAGAAGCGGATCTGAAAAGCCGCACCTTCCGCACCGAGCAATTCGTCATCGGCAACGACCCCACCGCCTCGCGCGGCTTTGTCCACGCCGAGCTGCGCCTGCTCGCCGGCCGCACGCCCGAAGTCAAACGCGATCTCTCCGACCGCATCGCCGCCGTGCTGCGCGAACTCACACCCCACCCCGAAGGCATGCTGGTGCAACTGAGCGTGGATATTGTCGATATGGACAAGGGCGCTTACTACAAAGGCGCGCTGTAACGCGGCTACCGCGCTGCTTGCAGCAAGCTGAGCAGGCCGCCGTTTGGCGGCCTTTTCTTTTTTCTTCAGCCAGCCTCTGCGGTAAGGCTTTGATCAATCCCTCAACTGCGGCCCCGACCCCACCATCTGCGCCGGAATCCAGCCGCGCAAACTGTTGATAAAAGCCCAGCCCTGCACACGCGGCACATCAGCCAAGCGAATCACGCCTTCCGCCACCCGGCCTTCGGCCAAAGCCACTGCGCGGCCCACGCCGTTGAGCAAGCCGCAATGCAAGGGCGGTGTCACCCAGCGCCCATCGAGCATAGCGGCGATATTGCCGCGTGTGCCTTCGGTCAGCTCGCCAGCTTCGTTCCACAAAACCGTGTCAAAAACAGCGGCATCGCTGGGTGCCCAGCGCTCGTAGTGTGCGCGGCGCGTGGTTTTATAGCGGACGAATTCGCCATGCGCCTCGGCCAATGGCGCTGTCGCCCATTGCAACTGCACCAAGGCGGGCGATGGCGGGCAGGCAAAAGCCTGGCAATCGAACTGGCCACGAGCATTCAGCAGCAAGCGCACGCGCCACAAGCCTTGCGGGTGCGCGTCGGCCACGGTTTGCAAGGCGGCTTGCGCAGCAGCCTCGTTCCAGCGGTAGGCAAAATGCGCTGCCGCCGCAGCCATTCGCTGCACGTGCAAGCTGCGGTGGCGCAGCGTTCCAGCCTCCAGGGCCAAGGTTTCGATCAATCCAAAATCCATGCTGGCTCGCTCCAGAAATGCGCGTTTGTGCTGCCATTCGCGCCATTCGCCATCCGCCGTTGCATCAGCCGTGATGCCGCTGCCAATGCCACATTGCAATTGCTGGCCGCGCTGCACCACGGTGCGGATGGGCACATTGAAAGTGGCACGCACGCCGCCAGCGCCATCGGGCCGCACCACGCCCAACGCGCCGCAATACCAGCCGCGCGGGCCGCTTTCCAGCTCGGCAATCGCCTGCATGGCTGCCCGCTTGGGCGCGCCGGTGACCGAGCCGCAGGGGAACAAGGCCGCGAGCACATCGAGCAGGCGCGTGCCCTGCGGCAAACGAGCCCGCACGTCCGACGTCATCTGCCAGACCGTGGGCAAGGCTTGCAGCGCAAACAGCTCCGGCACGCGCACCGAACCCAGCTCGGCCAAGCGGCCCAGGTCATTGCGCAGCAGGTCGACAATCATCACGTTCTCAGCCCGCTCCTTGGCGGAGCTGCGCAACGCCTCGGCCTGCGCCGCATCTTGCTGCGGCGTGGCGCCGCGTGCGGCAGTGCCCTTCATCGGCCGGGTCAGAATCTCGCCCGAGCCACTGGCGGGCTGGTGCCAGTCAAAAAACAGCTCGGGCGATACCGACAGCACCTGCTCATCACCCATGTCCAAGCCCAGCGCATAACCACCCGGCTGCGCCCGCTGCAAAGCCTCAAACAAAGCGTCAGCGTCGCAAGCTGGCTCGCTGTGGGCTTGCAGCTGCTGCGTGTAGTTGATCTGGTAGAAAGCGCCGCTGGCAATGCCGGCGTGGATGCGCGCAATGCGCTCATCAAAATCTGCTCTGGCCAACGGCTGCTGCCACTGCATAGGCGGCAAGTCAGCGGTTGCTGGCGCGGCGGCTGGTTGTGCCGCCAGCACTTGTTCCGCGCTGAACAAGGCAAACCAGACCAGCGGGCCGGGCGCAGGCTTTTGCACCGGCAAGCGGGCGTCAAGCGCAGCAGCGGCCTCGTAGCGCAAACCGCCCACACAAAAATAGCCGTTACGCGCTGCTTGCTCCAACTGCAGCAACAAGGGCGCCAGCTCGGCGGCTTCGTGTGCCTGCAGCACTTGGACCGGCGATTGCAAATGCAGCTGCAAGCGCGGCGCACCAGCCTGCAAAGGCTGGCCCATGTCGATTCGGGCAGAAATGGGCGGTGAGTTGCGCATGGGCCGCAAGCATAGCGGCGCTGCCATGCCCCCAGAGCGTGTTGACGATCTGCTTGCGGCAAAATAGCGCTCCGCATGACTTCCACTCCCCGCCGCGCCATTTGCCTGCATTGCCTGCGTCCGCAAAGCGCCTGTATCTGTGCTTTGGCGCAGCCCGTGCTTTGCGCAGCACAAGTGCTGATCTTGCAGCACCCGCTGGAACTGCACGAGGCCAAAGGTACTGCCCGCCTGTTGCACCTGTGCCTGCCCGGCAGCCGGCTGGAAGTGGGCGAGCAGTTTGACGCAGCCCAGCTGCAGCAATGGCTGCACGCACCTTGGCAACCCAACGATGCACCGCGCCAGCCCGTGCTGCTCTACCCGCCTTCGCCCGATTTGCCAGCGCCGCCAGCCCTACCCGAGCCCTTGCCTGCCAGCGCGGTGCGTCTGGTGGTCATCGACGGTACCTGGCGCAAAAGCCGCAAGATGCTGTATGCCAACCCGGCGCTGCAAACCTTGCCACGCCTGGGCTTAGCGGCCAGCCTGCCGTCGGAATACCGCATTCGCAAAGCGCAGCGCGCAGGCCAGCTCTCCACGCTGGAAGCCTGTACCCATGCGCTGGCCGGTTTGGAGAACTGGGCTGCCGACGGCGCCGAACCCCAGGCGCTGCTCAACAGTTTTGACAGCTTGTTGAACCAGCTCACAGCGCAACGCAATCAGCAGCAGCCGAGCAACGGACAGCCCTAGAGCCCCCGGCGGAACCGGCGGCGAGCAAACGTATTGCCGTTCATCAAACCAGGCGGCAGCGCAGGCTCTTTCGGCTTGGCAGTACAGCACCACATGGTGTAAAACGCAGGCCAACTTCTGCTACGGCGAATCGCCTGCCTGTCATGCAAATTGTCCATTCCATCCCCGATCTGCGCGCCGCCCTGGCGGGCTGCCAGCGGCCTGCCTTTGTGCCCACCATGGGCAATCTGCACGAAGGCCATTTGTCTTTGGTACAGACCGCTCAGACACGCGGCACACTGACGGTTGCCAGTATTTTTGTGAACCGCCTGCAGTTTTTGCCGCATGAGGATTTCGACAGCTACCCACGTACCTGGGACTCCGATTGCGCCAAGCTGCAAGAGGCGGGCTGCGATGTTTTGTTTGCGCCGCGCGAGCACGATCTGTACCCCGTGCCGCAGCTATTCAAGGTGCAGCCCGATCCGGCCATTGCCGATATTTTGGAAGGCGAGTTCCGCCCCGGCTTTTTTACCGGCGTCTGCACCGTGGTGATGAAACTGTTCAACGCGGTCTTTGCCGGCACCGGTGGTGGCGCTGCGATTTTTGGCAAAAAAGACTACCAGCAGCTCATGCTGATACGCCGCATGGTGCAGCAGTTCGCCATGCCGATTGATGTGGTCAGCGTCGACACCGCCCGCGCCGATGATGGCTTGGCGCTCAGCTCACGCAACGGCTACCTCAGTGCGGCAGAGCGCCAGCAAGCCGTGGCTTTGTCGCAAGCCTTGGCAGAGCTGGCCCGCAGCGTGCGCAGCGGCGAGCAGGGGCTGGCCGAGCTTGAAGCCCAGGCCATGCAAAAGCTCCAAGCCCAGGGCTGGGCGCCCGATTACATGACGGTGCGCCAACGCACCGATCTGCAACCGCCACCTGACGCACAGACGCTGCGCGAAGGCCCTCTGGTGGTGCTGGGCGCAGCGCGCCTGGGTACAACGCGCTTGATCGACAATCTGGAGTTCTGAGCGGGCTAGCACGCCTTTCGCTGCGGATCAGCGCAGCACTGGCACGCCCTTTTGCCACTGCGGCCAGTTCTTCACCACGGCGTCGACAAAAGTGCCACCCACGGTGGCGACATTGGCCACGGTTTCGGCAAAGCCGCCTGCGGTTTCGCCGGGCTTGGGGTCCAGATGGGCCTGCGTGCTTTCGTTGGGGTTGCCCTGGTCAAAGTTGACCGAGCCGCGCAGGCTCAATATGCGCTCCGTGCCCTGCGTGCGCTTGAGCACCAGTGCAATGGCGGCGGCTTCCATCTCGGTGGCCACATAGTCGTCCGCACCATACAGCTTGGCGATGTACTGCGCCTCTTTCGACAAACCCGGGCCGTGGAAGAACGTGTCGCCCGTCATGTGCGTGCCCACATGCACGCTGGGCGCTTTGCGGGCCGCCGCATCCGGATAGCGCATGCGGTAGCTTTGCGCGGATTCGCTGTCTTGCAACTCCACTTTGCGCGTCATTTCATAGGCCGCCTTGGTCAGTGCCGGGCTCAGCTGAAAGCGGCGGTATTGCTCGTAGCCCTTGCGCGGCATGAAGACGGGCTCGCCCGGCTGGCCTTCTTCGGGTGCCCAGCGGTGGCCCAGGTCGTAATCCACCAGCCAGCTGCCCCAGGTGACGTCGCCAATCGTGCCACGCGAAGGCGGCGTACCGGCCACGCCGCTGATCACGTAGTAGGCCTTGGAGAAGTTGAACTGCGGGTTGAGCACGATGGCCTGCATCGAGGCCGATGAGTTGACCTTGCCCATGCCCAGCACGCTGCCGCAAACGCCGTCTGCGTTGCAGTACACCGGGTTCAGCGCGCCGGGCACGGTGATCGGTTTAGCGTTGAGAAAGTAGCGCTCGTACCAGTGCTGGAACTCACCCGCCCGGTCGCCCGTGTTCTGGCCAATCTCGAACATGGCGGCAATAAAGACTTTGACTTGGATGGGCGCGGCAGCGCTTGCGGTGTTTGGTGCGCTGGCTGCTTTGGGCGCGTTTGCGTTGGTGCTGACCATGCCGCAAGCAGTCAGCAGGAGCGCAGCAGCGGCGCTCATGCCAATCATGGCACCGCGCAGTGGCAGGCCGGCGGGGGTAGAGGCTGTCATGGCAAATCCTTGGTCCGGGAAAATCAGCAAGATTGTGCAGCATGCCCTATGCCAATGGGAGGCCAAACGGCCGCGACAACGCCCTGTTACAGCTCTACCGTGAACCCCACTTTTTTACCCGCGGCCACAATCTCACCCAAGGTTGTATCGTCCAGCACAATGCCGTCACGCTCTCGTGCCACACGGGCTGCTCGTTCAGGCTCTCCGGCGATCTGTACACCGTCAAACCCGGCACCGGCCGGGCTTTGGCGCAGCCAATCGACAAACGCGGTGGCCTCTTGCTCAAAGCGGGCCTGGGTGCCCAACTTGGCCGGGTCTATCAAGATGGTGAGCATGCCGTTCAACACTGTGCGCGCATTGTCTGCCGGGCGGTGCCAAGTGCCGCCGCCGCTCAGGGCGCCGCCCAGCAGCTCACAGGCCATCGCCATGCCGTAGCCCTTGTGCTCACCAAAGGTCATCAGCGCGCCAAACAGGCCCGTGTCCGGCTGCGGCACCACCACGACGCCGGGGTTGTTGGTGGGTGCGCCGTGTTCGTCGATCAGGTAGCCATCTGGCACCGATTCGCCTTTGTTGTAGGCAACCCGCATCTTGCCCTGCGCCACGCGGCTGGTGGCAAAGTCGAGCAAGAAGGGCGCGCCTCCCGGCAATGGCACACCAATACAACAAGGGTTGGTGCCGAACCTGCCGTCGCCGCCGCCCCATGGCGCGACTACCGGGCGCGACAACACATTGACAAAATGCAGTGCCACCAGCCCTTGGGCGGTGGCCATTTCTGCGAAGTGGCCGATGCGCCCCAAGTGGTGCGCGTGGGCCAGCGTCATGATGCAACTGCCGTGTTGCCGGGCCCGCGAAATGGCCAGCTCCATCGCCTGTACACCAACCACCTGGCCGTAGCCATATTGGCCGTCCAGCGCCAGCATGGTGCCGATGTCCATGTTCACGGTGACTGCGGCGTTGGGCTTGAGGCCGCCTTCTGCCACCGCGTCCACATAGCGCGGCAGCATGCCTACGCCGTGGGAGTCGTGGCCACTCAGGTTGGCCAGAACCAGGTTGGCGGCCACTTGCTCGGCTTCGGCGGGTGCGCTGCCGGATGCCATCAGAATGCGAGCGACTTGCTCACGAAGAACCGGTGCAAAAATGTGTTTGGGCATAAATAGAGGGTCTAATCCAACGGTGCTGATCGGAGCTTGCGCTACATCACTGCGCCCACTTGCCAGGGCACAAATTCATTTTGGCCGTAGCCGTGTTGTTCGCTCTTGCTGTGTGCGCCGGAGGCGGTAGCCAGCATCAGCTCAAAAATGCGCTGGCCCATCTCTTGGATGGATGCGCTGCCGTCCACAATCTCACCGCAGTTGATGTCCATGTCCTCTTCTTGGCGCTGCCACAGCACCGAGTTGGTTGCGAGTTTGAGCGATGGGGTGGGCGCGCAACCATAGGCCGAACCCCGCCCCGTGGTGAAGCAAATCAGGTTCGCGCCCCCCGCCACCTGGCCGGTAGCGCTGACGGGGTCATAGCCCGGGGTGTCCATGTACACCAGGCCGTGCGCGGACACGGGCTCGGCATATTCGTACACGGCCTCCAGGTTGCTGGTGCCACCTTTGGCCACTGCGCCCAGGGATTTTTCCAGAATGGTGGTGAGCCCGCCCGCCTTGTTGCCAGGCGAGGGGTTGTTGTTCATTTCGCCGCCGTTGATGGCGGTGTAGTTCTCCCACCAGTGAATGCGATCCACCAGCTTTTGCCCGACTTCTTGGCGCACAGCGCGCCGCGTCAACAGGTGTTCTGCACCATAAACCTCGGGCGTTTCACTCAGGATGGCCGTGCCACCATGGGCCACGAGAATGTCTACCGCGGCGCCCAGTGCCGGGTTGGCGCTGATGCCGGAATATCCATCCGACCCACCACACTGCAGGCCGACGGTAATGTGGGCTGCGCTGCAGGGTTCGCGCTGCACATCGTTGGCGCGGGGCAGCATCTCATGGATGAGGGCAATGCCTTTTTCCACAGTCTTGCGCGTGCCGCCGGTGTCTTGGATGTTGAAGGTGCGAAAGTTGTCCCCCTCGGTCAAGTGGCCGGAGCTGAGCCAGGTATTGATCTGGTTGGCCTCACAGCCCAGCCCCACCACCAGCACAGCCGCAAAATTGGCGTGCGTGGCGTAACCGGTCAGGGTGCGCTCCAGCACTTGCATACCCATGCCTTCGGTGTCCATGCCGCAGCCCGTGCCGTGGGTGAGTGCAACGACGCCGTCCACATGAGGGAATGCGGCCAGCGCCTGCGGGTTGGTTTTTCGCGAAAAATGGTCGGCTATGGCGCGTGCTGCCGTGGCCGAGCAGTTCACGCTGGTCAGCACGCCGATGTAGTTGCGCGTGGCCACACGTCCGTCCGAACGCTTGATGCCCATGAAGGTGGCCACGCGCGGGGTGGGTGCGGGTTTCACGTCCGCACCAAACGCATAGTCGCGAACAAAGTCGCCTTTGTCAGGGCCCATGTTGAGGTTATGTGTGTGCACGTGTTCGCCAGGCGCAATGGCTTTGCTAGCAAAGCCAATGATCTGGTTGTAGCGCCGCACCGGCGCACCCGGGGCAATGGCGCGCATCGCCACCTTGTGACCCGCTGGAATGAGGCCCCGTACAGCTACGCCTTCTACGCTGGTGCCCCCCACCAGTTGGGCGCGCGCAATCACTACGTCATCAGCAGGGTGGAGTCGGATAAAGGGAGTCATCATGAATGTCGTTTCCATGTGGTCATGTCCATGAAAGTGTCAGCGCATCATGCTGGGCAGCCACAGCACGGTGGCGGGCCAGTAGGTGATGATGAGCAGGCTGATGAGCAAAGGCACCAGCCACGGCAGAATCGCCATGGTGGTGCGCTCGATGCTCAGGTTGGCAATACGTGCCAGCACAAACAGCACCATGCCCATCGGAGGGTGCAGCACACCAATCATCAGGTTCAGCACCATCACCACGCCAAAGTGCACGGGGTCAATGCCCAACTGGTTGGAAATCGGCAGCAAGATGGGCACCAGGATCGTGATGGCAGCGGTGGTCTCCAAAAAGCAGCCGACGAACAGCATCAACAGATTGGCCAGCAGCAAGAAGATCCAGGGCTCCTTGGTGAAGTTGAGCACCCAGGTGGCGATGTCTGCGGTGACGCCCGTAGCGGTCAGCATCCATCCGAAAATGGATGCGGCAGCCACGATGAAGAGCACCGTAGATGTGGACTCCACTGTTTCAATGCACACCTTGAGGAAGGTTTTCCACTTCAGCGTGCGGTACCAGAACAGGCCGAGCACCATGGCCCACACGCAGGCGGCAATGGCGCCCTCTGTGGCGGTGAAGAGGCCTGTGGCCATGCCGCCGATCAGCAGCACGGGCGTCATGATGGGCAGCACCGCCTCGAACTTGAAAATCTTGTCCATGACGAACAGGAGGACCAGCGCCACCAGCACGGCTGGCTGCGCGGGCACGCCGAGCTTGTCCACCGTCAACCACAGCAAAGTGGGCCAGGCGCACACCACCAGCAACTCCAGCAGCGCCTTGATCAGACGGAGCCAATCGAACTTGATGTCCGCCCCCCAGCCGTTTTTGTGGGCGTAGTAGGCCACCGTCATCATCATGAGGATGGTCATGAGAGCGCCAGGCATCAGCCCCGCCAAAAACAAGGAACCCACCGACACGTTGGCCATCATGGCGTAGATCACGAAGGGCAAACTGGGCGGGATGATGGGGCCCAGCGTGGCCGACGCAGCGGTCACGCCCACCGCGAACTCGGTGCTGTAGCCATGCTCCTTCATCGCCTTGATCTCGATGGTGCCCAGGCCTGCCGCATCGGCAATGGCGGTGCCGCTCATCCCCGAAAAGATGACCGAGCCCAGGATGTTCACATGACCCAGGCCGCCCTTGAGCCAGCCCACCAACGCCAGTGCGAAGTTGTAGATGCGGTTGGTGATACCCGCGTTGTTCATCAGGTTGCCAGCCAGGATGAAGAAGGGCACGGCCAGCAGCGGGAAGCTGTCTACACCGCTGACCATGCGATGGATGACCACAAAAGGCGGCAGGTTGCCCGACCAGAGGATGTAGATCAGCGAAGCGCCCGCCATGGCCACGGCCACAGGGATGCCTGCACACATCAAAATCAGAAAGGCGATTTTCAACATGGTGAGGCTTCTTTCAGCGATCGTTGATCGTGCTTTCGGGCCGCTCCAGCACGCAATAGCCACGCCGCCAGTGGATCACGCTGACCTGTACCGAGCGCACCAGCATGGCCACAAAGCCCAACAGGCATACGCCATAGACAATGTTCATAGGCAGATCGACGATGGTCATGTTGGCGCTGTTGCCGATCTTGAGCATCATCTGCACCGTCATCACCACCGCGGCAGCAAAAAACAGCGTCCGAAGCACATCCACCGCAACACCTATGGCACGCGCCATGCCCGCTGGCATGTGGCGGTAGAAAAAATCCACCTGGATATGGTTGTTCTTGCGCACGCCGATAGCGGCCCCTACGAACACCACACCCACCAACAGGTAGCGTGCAATCTCTTCGGTCCATGCGGCAGAGTCATTGAACACGTAACGCGTGACGAACTGGTAGAGCACCGTCAGCCCCAGCAGCCAGAACAAGCCCAGCGCCAGCCAGGCCTCTGCGGTCGTGCCCGACAAGTCCACCACCTCGTCTTCGGCATGAAACTGCCCATCGTCACCGACGATTTTTGTATCTGTCATTGCTTTTTGTCTCCGTGGGGCAGAGCGAAGTCTGCCAAGCCAAGCGCAGCAATGCCTGTTCGCGCCCCCCGCAGAACTGGCTCAGCCAGACCGCGGATGTGGCCCCATGCAAGAGAGCAGGCAGATGCTGAACGAAGTCTGCGCAGCCTGGGCGCAGGCTATTTGATGGCAAGAATCCGGTCGTAGTCTTGCTGCCTGTAGCCGTGGTCCGTAGGCTTGGTGTTCTTGAGCACGGCTTCGCGGAATGCGGCCTTGTCCACCGTGATCACGTTGTTGCCCCGCTTCTTGAACTCGTCCACCAGCCTGGCTTCCGAGGCGATGATTTCACGGCCGGTTTTCTCGGCTGCTTCTTGCATCACGTCGCTGAAGATTTTCTTTTCATCCGCATTGAGCTTGCCCCAAAGCTGGCCGGAGGTGATGGTCAGCAGCGAGTCGATGATGTGGCCGGTCAGCGAGATGTTTTTTTGCACCTCATAAAACTTCTTGGCCTCAATCGTGGGCAGCGGGTTCTCCTGCGCATCCACGGTGCCACTTTGCAGCGCGAGGTAGACCTCGGCAAAGGCGATCGGAGTGGCATTGGCGCCCAGAGATTTGGGGAAGGCCAGGTAGGCAGGCGCGTCTGGAACGCGGATCTTCAGGCCCTTCATGTCTTCAGGCTTGCTGACCGGCTTGGCGGCACTGGATGTGACGTGGCGCGCGCCGTAGTAGTTCAGCGCGGTGATGTGGTTTCCGCTCTTGTCGTCGTAGCCTTTGGCCAACTCTTTGAAGACGTCGCTCTTGGCATAGGCGAGTTGGTGCTCCGCGTCTCGGAAGATGAAGGGGAAGTAGGTAATAGCCAGTGGCTTGTAGGTGTTGCCTGCAAAGCTGGCGCCGGACAGGATGATGTCTACCGTGCCCAAGGTCAACCCCTGGTTGATGTCGGCCTCTTTGCCCAGGCTGGACGCCGGGAACACCTGTATCTCGTACTTGCCGTTGGTGCGTTTCTTAATTTCTTCAGCGGCCCACACCGAGTATTTATGGAAGGGTTCCGAGGTTTCGTACACATGAGCCCACTTCAGCTTGGTCTGGGCATTGGCAATACCTAATGTGCCAAAAGCGCTTGCCAGCAGCGCGCAGGCAGCTATTTTTGTAAGAGTATTTCGCTTGCTCATGAGTTTGTCTCCTTCGTGGTTATTGAAAAGGTACTGACACTGGTTTTCGCACTGTGGTGGGCGGTTTTTTTTGCAGCCTCTCAGTTCGCTTTCGCGCGGCGCCAGCTCGCGCTGAATCGGGTGTGGGATTTGTCCATATGGGCATGCATCGCGGCGCGTGCGCCCTCCGCGTCGTGCGCAGCAATGGCGTCCACGATGGCGGTGTGTTCTGCGATGGCCGAGCGCCAGGTCGCCTCGGTTTCAAAATAATTGCCGAGCCTTTCGAACAGCGGCCCTCTGCGCGCTTCCCAGAAGGTTTGCACCGTTTCGATCAGCACAATGTTGCCGGTGCACTGCACAATGGCCGAATGGAATGCGCGATCGCCATCAATGGGCACCGTGCCCGCATCGGCGTCGCGCACCATGGCCGCCAGCGCCACACGCATGGCATTAATGTCTTTGCGGCGGGCCTGGGCTGCGGCAATGGCGGCGATCTCGCCTTCGATCACGCGTCGCGCACGAATCAGCTCCAACGGGCCCCATTCGCTCAAGGCAATGGGCGTGTCGCGCGCCAATGTGCCACTGCGATCCAGCACGTACACGCCCGAGCCTGTGCGCACCTCCACCCAGCCTTCCACTTCCAGCGCAATCAGGGCTTCGCGCACCGATGGGCGGCTCACGCCCAGCTGTTTGGCCAGGTCGCGCTCGGCAGGCAAACGGCTGCCCGGCAAGAACTCCCCCGCCGCGATGAGCGTGCGCAGCTGTTCGGCAATTTGCTGGTACAGGCGCTGGGGCGCCACGGTTTGCAAGGGCATGGGAGCACAAAGCGATAAGCAGGTCGCAAGAGTCAGCCACCAAGAGTGGCCAAGCGGCCT
This sequence comes from Comamonas trifloxystrobinivorans, assembly GCF_043359985.1. NCBI lineage: Bacteria > Pseudomonadati > Pseudomonadota > Betaproteobacteria > Burkholderiales > Comamonadaceae > Comamonas > Comamonas trifloxystrobinivorans. The sequence goes on along the minus strand of NZ_JBHZGV010000009.1, from coordinate 25,801 downwards.
TACCAATATGCTGCTGAATCATTCTCAGCAACACCCGGCAAAACCCTGTGTGATGGCGGGAGCGTCGCCCTAAGAGCGTATTTACGATCTCTACGCAGTCACGTTGTGCTGCGATCGCGTCCGAGTTCGCAGCTGCAATCTAGCTGTCAAAACCATCCGTATTGGGCCGCTGCACCGCATCTTCCAGCGCCTGCACCAACCCATCCACCTCGACCACCGCAGGCCGGTGCAGTGGCAGCAGCACCTGTACTTGGAAGGGGATGGAAAACGCCAGTGGCCGCACCACCAACTGCGGGCCTGCGCAAGCGCGGGCGGTGAGAGGATTGACGATGGCGACACCCAAGCCTTGCTGCACCATGGCGCAGACGGCGATGGCGCTGTAGGTGTCCAGCAGCAGTTGGCGTGCAACTCCGGCATCGGCAAAGATGCGGTCGATATGGGAGCGAAAACTGTCGCCTTCGGCCAGGCTGATAAAGGGCTGGCCCGCAAAATCCTGCGGCTGCAGCACGGCCTTGCTTGCCAGCGGGTGGTGGGCGGGCAGCACGGCTACTTCATCTACCGCTGGCAGCAATACAGACCGGGTACCTGGCGGTGCTTCGCCTCGCTCGGTCAGGCCCAGGTCGTAGCGCTGGGCAGCCATCCATTCTTGCAGCAGCGGGGCTTCTTGCGTGGCTACGCTGACCGCCACCGGGCCTTGCGCGGCCTGCATGCGCGCCAGCGCGTTGGGCAGCAGGGCGTGGCTGAGCGCGGGCATGGCCAGCACGCTGATGCGCGCGCCCTGCGGGCGGCCCAGCGCGGCGGCGCGTTCAATCACGCGGTCCAGGCCTTGCCAGCTGCGCTGCACTTCATCCCACAGCGCCAGGGCGCGGGCATTGGGGCGCAAGCGGCCTTGCACGCGCTCGAACAAGGCATAGCCCAGCAATTGCTCCAACCGCGCCAGCTCGCGGCTGACGGTAGGTTGCGATGTGAACAGCAAACCCGCCGCGCCCGTGACCCCGCCGGCCAGCATAATGGCGCGGAACACCTCGATATGGCGGTGCTGGATGCGCGGTGGCGCCTCGCCCGCGCTGGTAGCGCTGATGGCGGCGCTGGTCTGGGCTGGCTTGGTGCTTTTTCTGGGGCTGGGCATGGTGGTAGCAGTGGCAACGGCGGTGGGCAATCCATATCCATTATGAATGACATGGTGACAAGAAAGTATTAGACCAAATAACCACAACCGGGCACACTGCGCAACATTGACGGTGCATGGCATGCGCCGGTTTTGCTGTTTTTTGGCATGGGCGCTGCAGTTTGCGGCGCCAGCGGCCAAAGTTTCAAGAGCACCCAAGCATGAGCAACCCTTTCTCTCCCGATCTGTTGTGGCAACTGGCCGACGAATTTGGCACCCCGCTGTGGGTCTACGATGCCGCCACCATCCGCCAGCGCATTGCCCAGCTGCAGGCATTTGACACGGTGCGTTTCGCGCAAAAAGCATGCTCCAACATCCATGTGCTGGAGCTGATGCGCGGCCAGGGCGTGAAGGTCGATGCGGTATCGCGTGGCGAGATCCTGCGCGCCATCGCAGCCGGCTTCAAACCCGGTTTTGGCGAGCCGGCCGAGATCGTCTTCACCGCCGACGTGATGGACGAGGCCACGCTGGCCACCGTGGTGGAGCACCAGGTGCCCGTCAACGCCGGCTCCATCGACATGCTGCACCAGCTTGGCCAGGCCTCGCCCGGCCACGCGGTGTGGCTGCGCATCAACCCCGGCTTTGGCCACGGCCACAGCAACAAGACCAATACCGGCGGCGAGCACAGCAAGCACGGCATCTGGCACAGCGATCTGACGATGGCGCTAGCGGTGATTGCCGAGCGTGGCCTCAAGCTCGTGGGCCTGCACATGCACATTGGCTCGGGCGTCGATTACGAGCACCTGAAGGAAGTCTGCGGCGCCATGGTGCAACTGGTCGAGCGCACCAAGGCCGCCGGCCACGATCTGCAAGCCATCTCGGCCGGCGGCGGCCTGTCCATTCCGTACAAAGACGGTGATGCGACCATCGACACCGAGCACTACTTTGGCCTGTGGGACGCTGCGCGCAAGCAGGCCGAGGCCGTCATCGGCCACCACCTGGGGCTGGAGCTGGAGCCGGGCCGCTTCCTGGTGGCCGAATCGGGCGTGCTGCTGGGCACCGTGCGCGCCAGCAAAAACGCCGGCAACAACCACTTTGTGCTGGTCGACACGGGCTTTAACGAACTGATGCGCCCCAGCATGTACGGCAGCTTCCACGCCATGCACATCCAGCGCCGCGGCGTCGGCATTCTGCCGCCCGCGCGTGAGGCCGTCGTAGCCGGCCCACTGTGCGAATCGGGCGACGTCTTCACCCAAGGCGATGGCGGCGTGGTGCTGCCGCGCGCGCTGGGCGATGCCCAAGTGGGCGACCTGCTCGTCATCCACGACACCGGTGCCTACGGCGCCAGCATGTCCAGCAACTACAACACGCGCCCGCTGGCCGCCGAAGTGCTGGTAGACAACGGCAAAGCCCGCCTGATCCGCCGCCGCCAGACGGTGGAAGAGCTGCTGGCTTTGGAGCTGGGTTTGTAAACCGGCCAGCACAGATCGCGGCCTTTAAGTCCGCACCACCTAAACAAACAGCACCTGCTCGGGTGCTGTTTTTGTTGTCGCCTGCCGGGTTTGGGGTCTGGGCCATGCACTCGCCTTCGCCGGATCCCAAGCGAACTCGCGGCCTGTTGAAATAAATTTTCAATTAACTTTGAAATATTGATGCAATTTATTAAATCAATATTTACAATAGCCAATAACCGCAACCCAACACCCACAGGAGCCCCGCATGATCGGAATGACCTTCGCAGCCACTCTGGGTTTTGCCTTTGGCGCCAGCTTCAAATCTGGCTGGGTGCTGGTACATGGCGCGGTGGCCGCAGTCACCAGCACAGTGACTTTTGCAGCCGCCATGCATTTGCTTTAACCGTTCACTCCAAGCGCGAATTGCAGCACCATTGGGTGCTGCTTTTTTGTGTGCCGGTCTAAACAAGAATCGCGATCCGCTGGCCAACTCTCGCAGGCTGTTGGCTGTTGGCTGTTCAGGATGTCCCTCCTCACCCCTTTCAGCCAGCGCCTGCGGACGCAGCAAACGCCGGCGGTTTGTCTGCCGCAGGACAGTCAAACTTCGTGCGCTGACTTGCGGCATCTGTCTGAGCGCAGCGCCCTGGCGCGGAGCGAGTTATGCCGCACGCCGGCTGCCCGCCCGGGACGTTTGTTGTGGCCGCAGGTTGCCCCGAAAGATTCGCTCCGCGAAGCTTTCGGGGACGCTGGATGTGGGGCAGATTTTTCGCCTCCCTTTTTGGCTGGGCAAAAAGCGAGGTCGCCTGCCGGGGCGAGACCCGGCCAGCTGCAGCCAGCAAAATACACCAACGCCAGTTAGAAAACTGGCCCACCCACGCCTCCCCAAGCGCTGCCCCACCAGGGGCAAACACCCGCCCCTTACTTCGACAATTCCTTCACCAGCTTGTACAAAAACTCCCGCCCGTCATACAGGCGCGGAATGGCCACGCGCTCGTCCAAACCGTGGGCGCGTGCATCGCTGGGCTCGGTGAAGATGCCTGATACGCCGTACATCGGAATGCCGGCGTTGCGCATGAAGCGGCTGTCCGTCGCGCCTGTGCTCATGACTGGCACCACCGGCACGCCCGGCCACATTTGCTCGGTCAGGCCTTCCACGGCTTTCATCACGTCGGGGCGCATGGGCGAAGCTGGGCTGCGCAGCGGCTGGTTGATGACCTTGAGCTTGACGCGCTCGTTCTCGGTCAGCTTGCGCAGCTGGGCTTCCACTTCGGCCGGGTCGTCGTGCGGCAGGATGCGGCAGTTGATGGTGGCGCGCGCTGCTTGCGGCAAGGCGTTGGCAGCGTGGCCGCCGTTCACCTCGGTCGCCACACAGGTGGTGCGCATGGTGGCGTTGTAGAGCGGCGATGCCGACAGGCGCTGCACGGCCTCGGGCGATGGGTTGCCGGTGGCCACGTCTTTCATGTCGGCCGATTGCTGGCCCTGGGCAAAGCCGGCGCTGCGCTGGAAGTAGGTCTTGGTCACGTCCGAGAGCTTGACCGGGAAGTGGTAGTTGCCCAAGGCCGAGAGCGAGCTGCTCAGTGCATAGACCGGGTTGGTGGTGGTGGGCACCGAACTGTGGCCGCCCTTGTCGGTGGCTTCGAGCTGGTAGGTGGCATACATTTTTTCTGCCACCTGGATGCGGTTGAGCACCGGCTTGCCGTTTTCCAGCTGGCCTCCTGCACCTTCGTTGATGCCGTATTCCGCATCGATCAAGGGGCGCTGGTTGTTGACCAGCCAGAATGCGCCGTTGCTGGGCACATCGCCCTGCTCTTCGTCAGCGGTCAAGGTGAGCACGATGTCGCGGCTGGGCACAAAGCCTTCGCGCTTGAGCTGGCCGAGGATGGAGACAAAAGCCGCCGCCATGGCCTTGTCGTCCGAGGAGCCGCGAGCGGTGAAATAGCCGTCGTCCTCCTTGAGCTTGAAGGGGTCGCTCTTCCAGTCTTCGCGCTTGGCCTCGACCACGTCGATGTGCGCCATCAGCAGCAAAGGCTTGCCTGCGCCGCTGCCCTTGTATTTGACGACCAGATTGCCCTTTTTCGGGAAGGGTTCGAAGATTTGCATCGCATCGGCCGGGATGCCGTCTTCGGCCAGGCGCTTTTGCATGGCCTGCGCTGCCTCGGTGTTATTGCCCACCGAGTTGGTGGTGTTGATCTCGACCAGCTCTTTGTAGATGGTGTAGAAGCGCTTTTGCTCGGGCGTCTTGGCGCCCACTTGGGCTTGCGCGCCTGTGGCCAGCAAGGCGCAGGCCGCAGCGGCCAGAACATGGTGGCGGAATGCCATGGGAGTCTCCTCAAGGTTGTGTGTTATTGGCAGGGCCGGCCTGCGCCATGCATGCAAAACGCTGGCGGCTGCGCTGCATTTTGCGTAGCGGCAACCGCAAAACCTACCGCTGGCCGTCACCTATTTGACTGGCTCCGCCAGGCTCTGGCCCGCCTCCCTACGAGCGATACGCTACGCTGTACGCATTCCATACAGATATTCGGAGATTCGCATGGCAGAGCAAGCAAACCGTCCCACCGTCGGCCTGATTGGCGTGGGCCTGATGGGGCACGGCATTGCCCGCAATGTGGCCGCCAAAGGCTTTGCGCTGGTGCTGCTGGAGCACCCGGGCAACCAGCCGCTGACCGAGCTGCTGCAACTGGGCGCACAAACCGTGCAGACGCCGGCCGAGCTGGCACGCCGCAGCAATGTGATCATCTTGTGCGTGACCGGTTCTCCCCAAGTGGAAGCAGTGCTGACCGGCGAAAACGGCGTGCTCTCGGCCATTCAGCCCGGCACAGTCATCATCGATTGCTCTACCGCCATTCCTGCCTCCACGGTGCGCATGGCGCAAGCGGTGCAAGCGGCGGGTGGCCAGTTCATCGACGCGCCGATGACCAAGACATCGAAAGCCGCGCACGACGGCACTTTGAACCTGCTGGTGGGCGGAGACAAAGCCGTGCTGGCCCAGGTGCAGCCAGTGCTGGCCACCTTCACCGAGAAGGTGACGCATGTGGGCGCGCTGGGCAACGGCCACCGCATGAAGCTGCTGCACAATTTCGTCTCGGTCGGCCAGATGACTTTGCTGGCCGAAGCCACGGCCTGCGCACGCAAGCAAGGCATGGACATGCAAGCCTTTGCCGATGTGCTGGGCAACGGCGGCGGCGCCGGTGTGGCGCTGGAGCGTTTGAAGAGTTTTATCCTGGCCGACGACCCCTCGGGCATTGCCTTCTCAGTCTCCAACGCCGCCAAGGATTTGCAGTACTACGCCACCATGGCGCACGACGCGCAAGCCGCCAGCCAGGTGGCAGACGCCGCATCGGCCACGCTCAAGGCCGAGGTGGATGCGGGCCATGGCGATGCCATGCTGCCTGAGGTGATTGGCTTTTTGGCCAAGCGCTGAGCACCGGGCGGCTGTATTACCGCCCAGCGGAGAAGCCGCCTTGCGCTTATTCGGATTTGGGCTCGCGGCCCATCAGCGCGCTCACCACGTCGCGCACCGGCATGCTGCCGTCGAGCAGGGCCACCACGGTTTCGGTGATCGGCATTTCCACGCCCAGTTTTTGCGCGCGTTGCAGCACAGTGCGGGCGCTGTACACGCCTTCTGCCACATGGCCGAGTGATTGCACGGCCTCTTGCAGGCTTTTGCCTTGCGCCAGCAGCAGGCCAATTTTGCGGTTGCGCGACAGGTCGCCGGTGGCGGTCAGCACCAGATCACCCAGGCCGGAGAGGCCCATGAAGGTGTCGTGCTGCGCGCCCAGGGCCACGCCCAGGCGCGTCATCTCGGCCAAGCCACGGGTGACGAGCGCGGCGCGGGCATTGAGGCCCAGGTTCAGGCCATCGCACAGGCCGGTGGCAATGGCCAATACGTTTTTCACGGCGCCGCCTACTTCGACACCGGTGATGTCGTCATTGGCATAGACGCGCAAGTTGTTGCCGTGGAATGCGCTGACCAAAGCGTCGCGCACATCGGCATGCTGGCTGGCAGCCACCAAGGCCGTGGGCTGGTGGCGCGCTACTTCTTGCGCAAAGCTGGGGCCGCTCAACACGCCCGCATGCAGTTGCGGCGCTACCTGGGCGCAGACTTCATTACCCAGCAAACCGTGGCTGCCCGCCGGAGCATCGGCAGGTACAGCCTCAAAGCCTTTGCTGAGCCAAGCCACGGGCACTCGGCAATCGCGCAGCATGGAAAGGCCGCTGCGCAGCGCTGCCATCGGCGTGCCCAGCACGACCAATTGCGCCTGCGCCAGCAGAGGCTGCAACTCGCCGCTGACCACTTGCAAGCCGGGCGGGAAAGCAATGCCGGGCAGGTAGCGCGTGTTCTCGCCCGCCACCTGCATTTGTGCGGCCTGCGCAGCATCACGCGCCCACAGTTGCACGCTGTGGCGCGCCGCCGCGTTCATTGCCAAGGCCGTGCCCCAGGCACCTGCACCGATCACCAAAATCTTCATCGCCTACCCCACTCCTCGCCAACGGCACCTACCGGCACCATCGCTGTTTTTTACCATAGCCAGATACAACAAAGGCCTTGCAACTGCTTGCAAGGCCTTTTGCCAGGGCTGCGGTTGCAGCCCGGAGCAATGCTTACTGCACGGTAGCGGCTTCGCCGGCGCCGTTGGCTTGGGCTTGTTGCTGCTCGTACATGGCTTGGAAGTTGATTTCTGCCAGGTGCACGGGCGGGAAGCCGGCGCGGGTGACGATGTCGGCCACGTTGCTGCGCAGGTAGGGGTAGACGATTTGCGGGCAAGCCACGCCGATCACGGCGCCCATCTGGTCTTCAGGGATGCCACGGATCTCGAAGATGCCGGCTTGCTTGGCTTCCACCAGGAACACGGTGCGGTCTTCGATCTTGGTCTGCACGGTGGCGGTCACGGCCACTTCGAAAATGCCTTCGGCCACGGGGGTGGCTTCCACACCCAGCTGGATGTCCACGCTAGGCTGGGTTTGCTCCAGCAGGATGGCTGGTGAGTTGGGCTGCTCCAGCGACGCGTCCTTCAGGTACACGCGTTGAATCTGGAACACGGGATTTTCTTGATCCGCCATGGTGCTTGGTCTTTCGCTTGAAAAAGGGTTCGGTAAGAGTGCAATGCTGTCTGAGCACGGCACGGTGTGCGTCCCCTCGCATGCAGCCTGCCATTATGCAATGGCCAAGCGGGGGCGCAAAAAAGCTCAGGCGCCCAACAGCGGCACCAGCTCGCCGCGCTGATCCAGCGCAATCAGATCGTCGCAGCCGCCCACATGGGTGTCGCCAATGAAGATCTGTGGCACGGTGCGGCGGCCGGTGATCTGCATCATCTGGTCGCGCTGGGCCGGGTCGGCGTCGATGCGGATTTCTTCAATGTTTTCCACGCCCTTGGACTTGAGCACTTGCTTGGCGCGAATGCAGTAGGGGCAGACAGCGGTGGTGTACATCTTGACGGCTTGCATGGGGAGTGTCCTGTGGCTGCTGCGCCAGTGGGGGCAGCAGCGTTGGTAATGGTTGCAAAAAAGCCAGATGGGGCCAGTCCCGGCAAAAGCAAGCCGGCCCCGTGGCAATGCGCTGGATCAGCCCTTTTTCACGGGCATGTCTGCCGCGCGCCAGCCCTTCATGCCGCCTGCCAGGGCTTGCACGTTGGTGAAACCCAGTTTCTGGGCCACCGCCACGGCGCGCTGCGCACGCTGGCCATGGGCGCACACCAGAATCAGCGGCAAAGCCTTGTTCTTGATGGTGGTGGGCAGTTGCGCTTCGAGCTGGGCGAAGGGCACGTTCTTGGCGCTGGCGATGTGGCCGGCGCTGAACTCGTCGGGCTCGGAGACATCTACCACCGCGGCTTTTTCGCGGTTGATCAGCGCCACCGCATTGGCGGGCGAGAGCGTGCCGCCGCCCACGCTTTTCATCGCAGGCATCAGCAGCAAAGCTCCCGAGCCCAGCGCCAGCACGATCAGATACCAGTTGTCGATCAAAAAGTTCACACCAATCCCTTGTTTAAAAATGTCGCAAACAGCCGGCCATTCTAAAAGCGCTGCCATGCCTTGGCGCGGCAAAAGCCTTTGAAAGCATGCCAAGAGCGTTCTGCGCCAGGTCAAGCCCGGGACAGGCGCGCCAGAGCAAGCCCTGTGGACTTTGCCCCGCGTCCTACAATCGGCGCCATTGTTTGCAGCATGCCCCGCATTGACTTGCTATCTTATAAATAGCATTCAACAACCCATTGGCACGCCAAACCACCAGATTTTTGACTATTGCATGAAGGACAACATGTACAAGCTCGTACTGATCCGCCACGGCGAATCGACCTGGAACCTGGAAAACCGCTTCACCGGCTGGACCGATGTGGACCTGACCGACACCGGCGTGGCCCAGGCCAAACAAGCCGGCCAGCTGCTCAAGGCCGATGGCTTTGATTTTGACGTGGCCTACACCAGCGTCTTGAAGCGCGCCATCCGCACCCTGTGGCTCACGCTCGATGAGATGGACCGCACCTGGCTGCCCGTGCAAAAGTGCTGGCAGCTCAACGAGCGCCACTACGGCGCGCTGCAAGGCCTGAACAAGGCCGAAACCGCCAAGAAGTTTGGCGACGAGCAGGTGCTGGTCTGGCGCCGCAGCTACGATGTGCCGCCACCAGCGCTGGAAGCCAACGACCCACGCTGCGAAAAGAGCGACCGCCGCTACGCCGGCGCGCAAGAGCAGGTGCCACTGACCGAGTGCCTGAAAGACACCGTGGCCCGCGTGGTGCCGTTCTGGAACGAATCCATTGCGCCCACCATTCAAAGCGGCAAGCGTGTGGTAATTGCTGCGCACGGCAACTCGATCCGCGCGCTGATCAAGTACCTGGACGGCGTGTCCGACAGCGACATCGTCGGCCTGAACATCCCCAACGGCATTCCGCTGGTGTATGAGCTGGACGCCAATCTCAAGCCGATCCGCCACTACTACCTCGGTGACGCCGAAGCCGCTGCCAAGGCCGCTGCCGCGGTAGCCTCGCAAGGCAAGGCCTGATCCTGTTGCGGCCATGCCGCCAAAGCTGCCCGGGCTGGCCCCGCGGCAGCTTTTATTGTTTTGATAGCAGCCAGCGCTTTCCCTGCAAAGGTCAAAAGCCAATTCGGCAAATATTTTCTGCTTGGCACCGCACCTGCATGGCGGCCGGGCGAACGTAAAGACTTGTCACACAGGCGCGAAAGCGCGGCGCTCTAAGCCCCGCCTAAGCGCTTCGGTGTATATTGGCGCGCTATAGAAAGTTTTGTGTATGGGCCAAAAATTGAAGATTGCCGGCTGGGTTTCTCTGGGCGTGGTGGCTGGCGCGCTGACCACCGTATCGTTGCAGACCGTGGCACGCGGCGTGATGTCGCCCATGCCGCTTGAAGAAATTCAGCAACTGTCTGCCGTATTTGGCCTGATCAAGACCGACTACGTGGAGCCAGCCGACGACAAGAAGCTGATCACCGATGCCATCTCTGGCATGGTCTCGGGCTTGGATCCGCACTCGCAGTACTTCGACAAGAAGTCCTTCAAGGAATTCCAGGAAGGCACCAGCGGCAAGTTCGTCGGTGTCGGCATCGAGATCACGCAGGAAGACGGGCTGATCCGCATCGTCTCGCCCATCGAGGGCTCGCCCGCTGACAAGGCCGGCCTCAAAACCAATGACCTGATCACCAAGATCGACGACGCCGCCGTCAAAGGCCTGTCGCTGAACGAAGCGGTCAAGCGCATGCGCGGCCAGCCCAACACCAAGGTGACGCTGACCATCCTGCGCAAGGACGAAAGCCGCAGTTTCCCCGTCACCATCACCCGCGCCGAGATCAAGACCCAGTCGGTCAAAGCCAAGATGGTGGAGCCCGGTTACGGCTGGGTGCGCGTCTCGCAGTTCCAGGAACGCACGGTGGAAGACTTTGTGCGCAAGGTCGACGAGCTCTACAAGCAAGACCCGAACCTGAAGGGCCTGGTGCTCGATCTGCGCAACGACCCCGGTGGTCTGCTCGACGCCGCCGTCGCCATTTCTGCCGCCTTCCTGCCGGCCGATGTGGTGGTGGTGTCCACCAACGGCCAGCTGGCCGAGAGCAAGGCCACTTTCCGCGCATCGCCCGAGTTCTACGCCCGCCGTGGTGTCGATCCGGTCAAGGCACTGCCCGCAGCGGTCAAGAAGGTGCCGCTGGTGGTGCTGGTCAACGAAGGCTCTGCCTCGGCTTCTGAGATCGTCTCGGGCGCCCTGCAAGACCACAAGCGCGCCACCATCATGGGCGCCCAAACCTTTGGCAAGGGCTCGGTGCAAACCGTGCGTCCGCTGGGCCCAGATACCGGCATCAAGCTGACCACGGCGCGCTACTACACGCCTAGCGGCAAGTCGATCCAGGCCAAGGGCATCGTGCCCGACATCATGGTGGACGAATCGGCCGAAGGCGATCTGTTCGGCGCCCTGCGCACCCGCGAAGCCGATCTGGAAAAACACCTCTCCAGCGGCCAAGGCCCAGAGGTGAAGGACGCCGCCCGCGAAAAAGCCCGCGAAGAAGCCTTGAAGCGCCTTGACGAAGAGAGCAAAAAGCCCGCTTCGGAGCGCCGCCCGCCCGAGTTCGGCTCGGACAAGGATTTCCAGCTCCAGCAAGCCTTGCACCAGCTCAAGGGCGAACCGGTTCAGGTCAGCAAGACCAAGACCGAGCGCCCCGAAGAGAAAAAGGACGAGGACAAGAAGGACGCTGACAAGCCCGAAGCCAAGGACAACAAGGCCGAAGAGCCCAAGCAGCCCAAGTAAGCGCCAGCACCCCACACCAGGCCGGAAGCAGACACCCTGCTCCGGCCTTTGTTTTTGCCGACAATGCACTCCTATGAATGACGACCAACTGCTGCGCTATTCGCGGCATATCTTGCTCGATGAAATTAGCATCGAAGGCCAGGAGGCCATGCTGGCCGCGCATGCGGTGATCGTTGGCGCGGGCGGGCTCGGCAGCCCGGCAGCGCTGTACCTGGCGTCGGCCGGGGTGGGCAGCATCACCTTGATCGACCATGATGATGTGGACCTGACCAACCTGCAGCGCCAAATTGCCCACACCACGGCGCGTGTCGGCCAGCCCAAAGTAGCGTCCTGCGCCACCGCCATGGCCGAGATCAACCCCGGCGTGCAAGTGCAAACGGTGGCCGAACGCATCGACGCCGACACCCTGGGCCAGTACATTGCCCAGGCCACCGTGGTGCTGGACTGCACCGACAACTACCGTACGCGCCAGGCCATCAACCAGGCCTGCGTGGCGCATGGCAAGCCGCTGGTCAGCGGTGCTGCCATCCGCTTTGACGGCCAGATCAGCGTGTTCGACCGCCGCCGCCACGGCAGCGCCTGCTATGCCTGTTTGTTTGCCCCCGACGAGCAGTTCGAAGAAATCAGCTGCTCGACCATGGGCGTCTTCTCGCCGCTGGTCGGCATCATCGGCACCATGCAGGCGGCCGAGGCGCTCAAGCTGATTGCGGACATCGGCACCACGCTCGACGGCCGCCTGCTGATGCTCGACGCCAAGCACATGGAGTGGAACACCATGCGCATCAGCGCCAACCCGCAGTGCCCGGTGTGCCATGGCGCTTGAGCCGGCCGCTCACCCATGAAGCGGCTGCGGGAATGAATTGGGGGCTTTGTCCTACTGGATCGCTCCCTTCCCACCGATGCTAAAGCGGTCCCGGCTTGCTATGATTGTTACAGTTTGACGCGCCATTTGTTACAAGCCTATGCATCGCCGCCTCCGCACCTATCTGGTTGAAGACAACAAGACCATCCGCGAGAACCTGATCGCCACCTTGGAAGATCTGGCCGAGATCGAGCCGGTGGGCTATGCCAGCACCGAAACCAATGCGACGGCCTGGCTCGCCAACAATGCCGAGGCCTGGGATCTGGCGATTGTCGATATCTTTTTGCTCGAAGGCAGCGGACTCGGTGTGCTCGAGCGCCTGCGCAAGCGCGCGCCCGAGCAACATCTGGTGGTGCTGAGCAACTACGCCACGCCCAGCATTCGCGAACGCTGCACGCAACTGGGCGCCAACCAGGTATTCGACAAATCGCAAGACATCGACGCACTGATCGACTACTGCGCCGAACGCGCCATGGCGATTCGCTGAACGCAGCTTGTCTGTCGACCCATAAAAAAATGCGGTTTTCACCGCATTTTTTTATGGACAAATACGTAAGGCTCAGTCGATCAAACCGTTTTTCAGCGCGTAATAGGTCAGGTCGCTGTTGGACGAGAGGCCCATTTTCTCCATCAGCCGGGTGCGGTAGGTGCTGACGGTTTTGACGCTCAACGACAGTTGATCGGCAATATTGCCTGCCGTCTCGCCGCGCGCCAGCTTCAGAAACACCTGGAACTCGCGCTCGGACAGCTGCTCGTGCGGCGGCACATCGTCCTTGCGGTGCAGTTGCTGCGCCAGCAAATCGGCCACCGTCGGCGTCAGGTAACGCTTGCCCAAAGAGATGGTGCGGATCGCTTCGACGATTTCCGATGGATCGCATTCCTTGTTCAGATAACCGCTGGCGCCTTGGCGAATCAGGTTGATGGCGTAATGCGCTTCCGGGTAACCGCTCAAGATCAGAATGCCCATGTCCGGGGCTTTGGCGCGCAGCATGGCCAGGGCATCGATGCCGCTTTGGCCGGGCATCGACAGGTCCATGATCAATACGTCGATCTCTTCGTTGCGCACCAGATCGATGGCTTCGCGCCCATTGGCCGCCTCACCTACTACGCGCAGATCCACGTGCTCGGCCAGAAATTGCTTCAATCCGGATCGCACAATCGCGTGGTCATCCACGATACCCACTTTTATCATAGGACTCCTAGGGTTAGGGCGCTGCAATAAGTATCGCTATTCGCTGTCATACAGCCATAGCATATGCTCTATTATGAAAGCATAAACCGAAACACTGCACAAAAGGAAGCTCCATGCGCTGGTCGCGCTTACGCCAATGGGCCATCAGTTTGCCCGCTGCCCTGCTGGCTGCTCTGGTACTGATTGGTATCAACGAGCTCAGCTACACGCGCTCCAGCGAGTCTTTGCAGAACCTGACGATCACGTTCCAAACCCGCACCACGCTTGACAAGCTGATGCAGCAAATCGCCCTGGCCGAGGGCAATGTGCGCGGCTACCTGCTCTCGGGCGACGAGCAACACATTGAGAACTTTCAGCAAGCCAGCACCAATGTGAACAATGCTGTAGATGAGCTGCGAGCCATTTACAGTCTGTTTCCGGAAGACCTGCAAACCTCGTCCCTGCTCGGGCGCGAAATCGCCAAGCGGCTCAACGAAATGGAGCTGAGCCTGCAGATGCGCAAAAAGGGCTACAGCGACGCCTTGCAATACATGGTCAACAACCCGGAGAGCAAGGCCTCGATGGACCTGGTGCGCCGCCTCGGCGACGAACTCATCACCCACAGCTATGAGCGCCGCATGCACAACGAGGCCGAGATCATGCGCTCGCTGAAACTGGCGCGCATTGGCATCGCCATGGTCTGCGTTATCGGCCTGATCGCTTTTTACCTGTACCTGCGCCAATCGCACCAGCTGACCGAGCTGATGCGGCGCGAGCAAAAAATGCTGGAAGACGAGCGCGACCTGCTCGAACAACAGGTACGCCAGCGTACCGCTACCTTGGCCGAGCTGGCCACCCACTTGCAAGAGGTGCGCGAAGACGAGCGCGCCCATTTGGCACGCGAGCTGCACGACGAATTGGGCGCCCTGCTCACCGCAGCCAAGCTCGATGTGGCGCGCCTCAAATCCAAAATCGACATGGAGCAACCCGATGTGCGCGAGCGCATTCAGCACCTGATTGACACCCTCAACAGCGGCATCGCGCTCAAGCGCCGCATCATCGAAAACCTGCGTCCCTCCTCGCTCTCCAACCTGGGGCTGGCACCCCCGCTGGAGATTTTGGGCAAAGAATTCTCCGACAGCAGCAACGTGCTGGTCGAGCTGAACCTGGAGCCGATTGCGGTGCCCGAGAGCACGCAACTGGCCATCTACCGCCTGATCCAGGAATCGCTCACCAATATTGGCAAATACGCCAAGGCCAGCCACGTACAGATTCACTTGCAAAACTACCCCAGCCACATTGCCATCAAGGTGCGCGACGACGGCGTGGGCTTTGACACCAGCGCCATCAACCCGTCTTCGCACGGCCTCGCCGGCATGCGCCACCGCATTGAAGCGCTGGGTGGCAAACTCAAGCTGCAATCCGTCGCGGGCCAAGGCACCGTGGTCGAGGCAGTGCTGCCGCAGCCACTGGTGGCAGACACGGCCAACGCCGACACTTCGCCAGGCAGCGCCTGAAGCCGTACCTGACGTTTCCCAGCAGCACTGCAAGAATCTTCCTACACCCATATGCCGCCCTCACCGGCAAGGCTGAGCTTCACGACTCCGCAAAATCGACGCCATCGCACACTGAAGTGCATGCCTAAGGCAGACATTAAAGGAGTCATTCATGCTGCATTACGCTGTCGTGTTTCTGGTCATCGCCTTGATCGCCGCCGTCTTCGGTTTTGGTGGCATCGCTGCTGGAGCGGTGAGCATCGCCAAGATTCTGTTCTTCGTCTTTATCGTCCTGGCCGTCATCTCCTTCCTGATGGGATTGTTGAAGAAGTAGCGTCACCGCCAACTTGTAGCCGCAGTCACCAGGAGATACATTTGTATTGGGTGCGCAGGTCAACGTACACTGCGGTTTTGCCATTGAAACAAGAGAAAGGGCTCTTTATGAATACTGAGAAAGTCGCCAAGGACGCTGTGGACAAGGCTCAAGACGTGGCCAACGATGTGTTGGACGGTGCCGAACAAGCCGTAGACAAAACCCGCAAGGCCGTCTATTCGGCTGCCAACAAAGCCGAGCGCGCGATTGATGAATTTGGCAATGAAAAGCGCCTGTCCATCGACAGCATCGCCTCGCGCGCCCAAAGCGCTGCTGAGCGCGGCATCAACTATGCGGCCGACACCTCGCACCGTGCCCGCGAACAGTTCTACCGTGCACAAGAACGTGCCAACGAGTACGTGAGCGACCAACCCGGCAAGTCCATGGCCATTGCCATGGCTGCAGGTGCCGCGCTGGCTACGCTGGTCATCATGGCCACCCGCCGCCGCGACTGATTTCCCGCCGTCGGCATGCGAGGCCTGGGCTTGGCATGCAGCGGTTTTTTCGACCCACCCTTAATCAACCGAGGACATAACAAATGCAATTCTCTCGTGCTATCGCCATCGCCGCCATGGCTGGTGCCACTCTTGTCATCGCCACCGGCTGTTCCGTGGCCCGCAAGCAAGAAACCGTGGGTGAATACATCGACGGCTCCGCCGTGACCGCTGCCGTCAAGGCCAAATTGGCCGAAGACAAGGACACCGCTGCCACCTCGATCAATGTCAAGACCATTGATGGCGGCATCGTGCAACTGTCGGGCTTTGCCAAATCGCAACACGAAAAAGACCGCGCCGGCCAACTGGCCCGCGAAGTCAAAGGCGTGACCGAAGTGCGCAACAGCCTGGTGGTCAAGCAATAAGCCGGCCCAGCGCCCGCAAAGAACAGGCCCGTCGGGCCTGTTTTTTTATGCCCGTCACGCGGGTGTGGGAAGCTGACACCTGCTCTTGTCTGCTGCAAGACAGCTGTCTTTGCCTTCTCTTCGGTGCCGGTACACCGGACGAACTTCAAGACAATAACTCGCCTGCCTCGGGCAACACCCGGCCAGTTGCTGCACACCAGCAGCACAACGCCAACCAGAAAACAGCCCCGCAGCCGTTATGGCAAGCATTGCCAGCCACTTTGAAACAACATGCAGCCTCCCCGCTTACGCGCAAAGCGCCCACATCCGCTAAGCTTGCGCCATGCGTTTGTTCCATTGCGACCAATGCGGTCACATCGTATTTTTTGAGAGCGTACAGTGCGTGCACTGCGGCGCCATGCTCGCTTATCTGCCGGGTATCGACGATGTGAGCGCCATCGAACCGGTAGCGGCCGCAGCCAGCCTGGCCGAGCAGCAATACCATCGCCTGGGTGCCGCGCACCAGGCGGGGCAAACAGAGCAGTACTACCGCCTGTGCGCCAACCGCCTGCATTACCAGGCCTGCAATTTTGCGATTCCGGCGCAGGAAGAGCACCAGCTGTGCAGCGCCTGCCGGCAGACGCACATACTTCCGGACCTCTCGGTCGATGGCAACACTTTGCGCTGGCAAAAGCTGGAGACCGCCAAACGCCGTCTGTACTACAGCCTGGCCCGGCTCGGCCTGCACCCGGAACAGGCAGAAAGCTCGCCGCGCTACCACTTTCTGGCCGACCTGCCCGACCAGCCACCGGTGCTGACCGGCCATGCCAGCGGACTCATCACCATCAACATCGCCGAAGCCGACGACGACGAGCGCGCACGCCGGCGCCTGGCGCTGCATGAACCATACCGCACCCTGCTCGGCCACCTGCGCCATGAATCCGGCCATTTTTACTGGGACCAGCTGGTGCGCGATGGCGGCCAGCTCGACTCTTTCCGCCAGCTGTTTGGTGACGAGCGCCAGGATTACCAGCAGGCGCTGAACCACTACTACGAGCACCCGCTCAGCTATGAGCAGTGGAGCCCGCACTACGTCAGCGCCTACGCCAGCGCCCACCCGTGGGAGGACTGGGCCGAGTCCTGGGCGCACTACCTGCACATGGTCGATGTGCTGGAAACGGCCGCCACCTACCACACGCAGTTGGCCGTGCCAGAAAACGGCCAAACCAACGCGGCGCGCATCCAGGACCCGTTCACCGCACCGCAGCCGAGTTTTGACGACATGGTGACGCAGTGGGTGCCGGTCACCCTGCTGCTCAACAGCCTCAACCGCAGCCTGGGCCAGCAAGACGCTTACCCGTTTGTGCTGACAGGCGGTGCACTCCAAAAGCTGCGTTATGTGCACAACCTGGTGCGCAACGCAGCCTCGGGCATGCAACAAAACAACTACACCTCTCCAGCCAGTACCTGATGCCAACCCCTGCTCTGATTTTGCTTCCCGGCCTCGGCTGCGACGAACGCCTGTGGCTGCCCGTGCTGGAGCACTTGCCGCGTGGCCTGCGCACCGCCATCAGCCTGGCACACATGCACGAGGCCGAACACAGCATTGCCGAGATGGCGGCCCGCGTGCTGCGCAACAGTGAAGGGCCGCTGCTGCTTGCTGGCGCCTCGATGGGCGGCATCATCGCCATGGAAGTGGTGCGCCAGGCGCCCGAGCGGGTGGCTGGTCTGGTGCTTTGCGGCACCAATGCGCGGCCCGAAAACGATGCCATGCGCGAGCTGCGCGCCAGTGCCATCGAGATGTTCGAAGCCGGCGATTTTGCCGATCTGATCCGCGCCAACGTGGCCATGGCTTTTCACCCGGACAGCGCAGCCCGGCCCGAGTTGGTGCAGCATTACCTGGACATGGTGCTGTTTGCTGGCGGCGCGCAGCTGGCGCGGCAAAACCGGGTCATCTCGGCGCGGCCTGACGCACGCCAGCACCTGTCGCAATGCGCTTGCCCGGTACTGGTGCTGTGCGGCGACAGCGACCAGCTGACACCACCCGAATGCTCGCAGGAGATCGCTGATCTCATCCCGCACGCTGAGCTGCTGTGGATTGGCCGCTGCGGCCACATGCTGACCATGGAGCATCCACAAGCCGTGGCTGCCGCCATGCAACGCTGGTTGCAGCAGCACGGCTGGTTGGCTGAGTCGTAAGAGTGTGTGTGGCAGACGCATGCAGCCAGGTGCTGCGTCTGAAAGCGCTTATTCCTGCGCCTTGCGCTCGGCCACTTTCTTCATCAGCTTTTCGGCCACGTAGGGCGAGACAAACTTGTCCACCTCGCCACTGAGCATGGCGATCTCGCGCACAAACGTGCTGCTGATGAACTGGTAGCGCGTGCTGGGCGTCAGAAAAACGGCTTCCACATCGGGCATCAGCGAACGGTTCATGCCGGCCAGCTGAAACTCGTAATCAAAGTCGGTCACGGCGCGCAAGCCACGCACAATGGCGTTGCCGCCCTTGGCCACGACAAAGTCGCGCAACAGGCCCGAGTAACTGGCCACCTGAACGCTGGGGTAGTGCTTGACGGCTTCGCGTGCCATCTCCAGCCGCTCTTCGAGCGAGAACATGGTCTTTTTGTGGTGGCCCTCGGCGACCGCGACGATCACGTTGCCAAACAACTGGTAGGCGCGGCGCACCACGTCTTCGTGGCCCAAGGTCATGGGGTCAAAGGTGCCGGGGTAGATGGCCAAGGTCATGCTTGTCTCCTGCTGTCACTGCATAGCCGCGCCAGCCTGCCCGGCGCTCGCTGCAGCGCAGCATAAACGATTTCTGAAAACGCACCAGCGCAACCGCGCAAAGCTGTCGCGCAGGCGAAGCAGCTGCTCACAACTGGCGCAGCAAGTGCGCGTGCACAGCGCCGGCTTTCAGGTAGCGTTGCTGCACCAGGCCGAAAGGCGCCAAGCGCTCGTCGCTCCAGGCTTCGGGCGCTTCCAAGTAGATGAGGCCGCCTTCGGCCAGCGCCTTGGCCGCTGCCTTGAGCGACGCTTCAAACAGGCTGCCGCTGAAAGGCGGGTCGAGAAAAATCACATCCCAGCGCGAGCCCGCTTGCAAGGCTGCCAACGCATCGCCGCGTGCCACCTCTACCGTGGTGGCGCCCAGCTTTTGCACCAACTGCTTGAGTTGGGCTGCCAGTTGCTGGTCGGATTCGACCATGCGCACCTGCGCAGCGCCGCGCGATGCGGCTTCCAGCCCCAGTGCGCCGGTGCCGGCGAATGCATCCAAGCAGCGCCAACCGGCCAAATCCTGGCCCAGCCAGTTGAACAAGGTCTCGCGCACGCGGTCGGGCGTGGGGCGCAGGTCGGGCTTGGTCAGCACCGCGAGCTTGGTGCGCCGCCATTGGCCGCCGATGATACGGATCTCGCCTGCCGCCGTGCTGGCCACGCGGGCCGAGCGGCCAGCGCTGGCCGTTTTGCGCTCGGGCACAGCTGCTGCAGGCTGCGCGGCCAGCTTGCTGAGCTCGCGCAGTTGGCGTTCGTCTTTGATGGTGCTGCGGCCCATTATGGTTTGGCTCCCAAGACCAGGGTGACTTGTTTGTCGGGTTGCACCATGCGCGCCATGGCTTGGCGCACATCGTCCTTGCTCAGGGCTTCGACACGGTCCGTCCAGTGGTCCAGGTAGTCAAGCGGCAAGCCGTTCCAGGCGATATTGGTGACATTGCCCAGCAGCTTGGCATTGCTGTCCACGCGCAGGGCGAAGCCGCCAATCAGGTTGTCTTTGGCGTCGCGCAATTCCTTGTCGCTCGGGCCTTCGGCGATGTACTGGCGCAGCACTTCGCGCGTCACCTTCAGGGCTTCGGCCGCCTGGTCGGGCCGCGTTTGCAGGCCAATCTGGAAAGCACCTGCATCCAGCCCCGGATTGAAGGTGGAATACACGCCATACACCAAGCCGCGCTTCTCGCGCACCTCTTCCATCAGGCGCGAGGCAAAGCCGCCACCGCCCAGAATCTGGTTGCCCAGCATCACGGCCAGAAAATCCGGGTCGGCGCGGCGAATGCCGGGCTGGCCGATCAGCACCTGGGCCTGGGCCGAATCAAAGGGAATGCGGATCTCTTCGGCCTTGGCCAAAGGCTGCACCGCAGGCACGGCTGGCAGCGCAGCACATTGCGCAGCGGGCGTGGCCGGAATCTTGGCGAGCAGGCGCTTGACCAGAGCATCGGCCTGCGCCTTGTCCAGCGCACCGACCAAGGTCACCTTGGCGCGGCAAGCATCCACATAGCGCCCCAAATATTGCTGCATGGCGGCCGGGTTGATCTGTGCCAGCGTTGCCTCGGTGGCGCGTTGGCCATAAGGGTGCGTGCCAAACACGGCTTTGCTGAAAGCACGCGAAGCCACCACCTGCGGGCGCGTATTGCCTTCCTTGATGGCGGCGTTCCAGCGCTCGCGCTCACGCTGCCACACGGCCTCGTCGTAGCTGGGCTGCGCAATCTGGCGGGCCGCCAGATCTGCGGCCTTGCCCAGCAAGCTGGCGTCGGTCAGCGAGCGCAGCGAATAGCTCAGCGAATCGTTGCTGGCACCGGCCTGGAAATTGGCGCCCAAATCGGCCCAGGCTTCGCCCACGGCATTTTCGTCCAGCGCGGGCTGGGCACCATCGGCTTTTACGCCTTTGGCCACCATCAGCGCGGCCGCGCTGGCCAGGCCCGCTTGGGCGGCCGGATCGCGGCGGCTGCCCGCGTCGAAATTGATCTGCACGTCGACCATCGGGATCGTCGGACTGTTCACCAGCCAGACCTGGGCGCCACCGGCTTGCGTCCAGTGCTCGATGGGCAACAAGGCCCAGGCCGAGTGCGAAGCCAGCAGCGCCACCGCGCCGCCGATCAGGGATTTGTGTGTGGTGTTCAACATGGATTTGTCACCGTCTGCCGGCAGCCTGCGGCTGCCTGGGAAAAAAAAGATTGGGGTTGCGGTTGCCGCAGCATCAATGCACGGCGCCGTCCTTGCCTTGCGCCGCACTGCGCTTTTGCGCGGCGCGGTCGGCGTCGGTCAGAGGCTGGGGCAGCAAGGTGGCCACGGTCAGCTGGTCGTCGCCAAAATAGCGCGCCGCCACGTCTTGCACTTGGGCGCTGGTCACGGTTTTAAGCAGCGCCAGCATCTGGTCGTTCGCATCCAGCGGCAGGCCCAGTACCCAGTTCGAGCCCAGATCGTTGGCCTGGCCAAAGACCGAATCGCGCTCGTACACCGTCGATGCCTGCCACTGCGTGCGCACGCGCGCCAGTTCGGCTTCGCTCACGCCTTCTTTGGCAATGCGGGCCACTTCGGCGCGCAGCGCGTCTTCCACATCCTTGGCGGTTTTGCCTTGCGAAGGCACGCCGCCGAGCATGAAAACGGCCGGCCCGCGGCTGACCACGCTGGCGCCACTGAAAGCCGCATCGGCCACGCGGGTGGCGCCTTGCGTCAGGTTGCGGTCCAGCCGGGCGCCGTCGTAGCCGCTTAGCAGTTGCGACAGCATCATCAGCGCCATCGCATCTTTGTCGCTGGCATCGGGCTCGGTCAGCTTGCGCAGGCTCGGCGTTTTGAAACTCATCAGCACATAGGCCTGCTCGGCCGGTGCCTTGTATTCCACGCGGCGCATGCCCTTTTGCAACGGCTCGGGGCGCGGCTTGCGCTCGGGCAGCGCACGTTTGGGCATGCTGCCGTAGTATTTTTCAGCCAGCTGGCGCACTTTCTCGGGCTCTACATCGCCAGCCACCACCACCACCGCGTTCTCGGGCACATACCAAGCCTGGTGGAACTCGCGGGCGTCGTCGGGCTTCATCGAATCGAGATCGCCCATCCAGCCCACAACCGGGCGGCGGTAGGGCGAGGCCGTCCAGGTGACGGCGTTGAGCTGCTCCATCAGGCTGGAGCGCGGGTTGTCGTCGGTGCGCATGCGGCGCTCTTCCTTGATGACCTCGATCTCTTTCAGAAACTCGCTGTCGGGCCACTGGTTGTTGGCAAAGCGGTCTGATTCGAGCTGCATCACCGCTTCGAGCTTGTCAGCCGGAATCTGCTGGTAGTAGCCGGTGTAATCGCGGTTGGTGAAGGCGTTTTCCTGCCCGCCCAAGGCGGCCACCTTGCGCGAGAAATCGCCCGGCGGCACGGTTTTGGAGCCCTTGAACATCATGTGCTCCAGCACGTGGGCCAGGCCGGTGCGGCCATCGACCTCGTCCATGCTGCCCACGCGCACCCAGACCATGTGCACCGCAGTGGGCGCTCGCTTGTCGGGTTGCACCAGCAAAGTCATGCCGTTGGACAGCGTGAACTGCCGGACTGTGCTAGCCTGGGCGACGCTGGCCGAGGCCGGTTGAGACATGTTGGACGGCGTTGCAGCCAGTGCGGCCGAAGCCCCAGCGCCCAGGGAGGCCATCAAGGCCAGCGAAAGGATGGAACGTTTCATAGAATAGGCTGATTCTACGTAGCCCACAATGTTCAGTTTTTTCAAGAAAAAATCTCCTGCTGCTGACGCAGCACCCGCCACCCCGGCTCTGCCGGCGGCCGAGACCGATAACAAAACCGCTCCGGCCCCAGCGCCGGTGACCCCGGCTGCGACGACACCTGCGCCCGCCGCCGAGCCCGCCAAAACCGGCTGGTTGCGCAACACCTTTGGCATGGGCGGCAAGCCCGAAGCCGCTGCCGATGCAGCGCCTAAAAGCGCAGCAGCAGCCACCCAGCCAGCGCCTGTAGCTCCAATCACTATAGCACCCGAGCCCGCCAGCGATCGCGGCAGCTGGATGGACCGTCTCAAAAACGGCCTGCGCAAAACCGGCTCCAGCATTGCCACGGTTTTCACCGGCACCAAGATCGACGACCAGCTCTACGAAGAGCTGGAAGAGGCGCTGCTGATGGCTGACACCGGCGTCAAAGCCACCTTGCACTTGCTCGATGACCTCAAGCGCCGCGTCAAAGAGAGCAAAACCACCGATCCCGCCGCCGTCAAAGGCTTGCTGGCCGAGGCGCTGGCCGAGCTGCTGGCCCCGCTGGAAAAGCCTCTGGTCATCGGCGAGCACAGCCCCACGGTGATCATGGTCACCGGCGTCAACGGCGCGGGCAAAACCACCTCCATCGGCAAGCTCACCAAACACCTGGCCGACAGCCAGCAAAGCGTGCTGCTGGCGGCTGCCGACACCTTCCGCGCTGCAGCGCGCGAGCAATTGGGCGTCTGGGCCACGCGCAACACGGTCGAAATCATCAGCCAGGAAGGCGGCGACCCGGCCGCTGTCAGCTTTGACGCCGTCACCGCCGGCAAGGCCCGTGGCAAAGATGTGGTGCTGGTCGACACCGCCGGCCGCCTGCCCACCCAGTTGCACCTGATGGAAGAGCTGAAGAAGATCAAGCGCGTGGTCACCAAGGCCGACGACACGGCCCCGCATGAGGTGCTGCTGGTGATCGACGGCAACACCGGCCAGAACGCGCTCGCCCAGGTCAAGGCCTTTGACGACGCGCTGCAACTGACCGGCCTGATCGTCACCAAGCTCGACGGCACCGCCAAGGGCGGCGTGCTGGCCGCCATTGCGCAAGAGCGGCCCATTCCCGTCTATTTCATTGGTGTGGGCGAAAAGGTCGAAGACCTGGAAACCTTCCGCGCCAAGGAATTCGCCCAGGCCTTGCTGGCCTGAGCGCCTGTGTTGCCGGGGCGGCGGCCCCAGCGCCAAACTTCACACTTGCAGCGGCGCGGTCACCTCGCCAGCCACCCAGGCCGCATAGGCCGGGCTGGCTGCGCTCTCGCCCCACAGCCACTGCGGCAGCTTGTACGGATGGCGGCTGGCGAGCAGCTTTTGCAGTGCCGGGCGCTGCCCAGCCGTGGTTTTATAGGTAATGCGCCACTCTGCGCTGGTTTGCAACGCATTGTCCCACCAGTAGTACGACTGAATCGCCTCCACCTGGGCGCAGGCTGCCAGGCGCGCATGCACGCCAGCAGCCGCCAGCACGCGGGCGGACTCTTCGCTGTCTACGGTGGTTGCCAACCATGTCACCATGGCAGAGATACCGTCCGGGCTTGTCACAGGCAAAGCCATGTTGTCGATCTTTCTTTAAAACTACAAAATTGATAGCTTTCAGCGTTTGACTGAAAAGGCATTAGGGCGAATCAGCAGCAAAAACTGCGCGGCACCAGATACTGGCCAAAAACCCAGGAAGCGATGGAACTTTTCCTGCCAGCCTTGCTCCAACCCCACTATGAAGAACCAGTTCTCCACCACCGCAGGTCAGGCGCGCCCAAGCCTGTGTCAGCCATAGCCGATAAACCCGGCCGGCTGCAGCGCAGCAGCGGCGGGTAAAGAATCATAAAGCGCTTTTAAATTGATAGCTTTCATAGCTTTGAATACAAGCCTTCAACAGCATCTCAGCAGAAAAATCGATGGGCCAACAAGCCCGTCAGCTGGCAGGAACTCCCAGCCCACGTAGGGACTCCAACCAGTGTTACTATGCAACGCATAGACGAAAGGACTTCTAGCGTGACAACTCATACTGGAGCCGTATCCCCAAGCACCGCATTGGCTCCTGCAAACCCCTGGTCGCTCGTACCGCCACTGGGGAATCTCGATGCCTATATCTCTGCCGTCAACCGTATCCCGCTGCTCACCGCAGAGGAAGAACAGAACTACGCCCAAAAGCTCAAAGCCAATGGCGATGTCGATGCCGCCGGCCGTCTGGTGCTCTCGCACCTGCGCTTGGTCGTGTCGATTGCCCGCCAGTACATGGGCTATGGCCTGCCGCATGGCGACCTGATCCAGGAAGGCAATGTCGGCCTGATGAAAGCCGTCAAGCGCTTCGACCCCGATCAGGGCGTGCGCCTGGTGAGCTACGCCATGCACTGGATCAAGGCCGAAATCCACGAATACATTCTGAAGAACTGGCGCATGGTCAAGGTGGCCACCACCAAGAGCCAACGCAAGCTGTTCTTCAACCTGCGCTCGATGAAGCAAGGCTTCAAGGCCGAGGCCGGCATGGAAGACGGTGCCATGCACCGCGACACCCTGTCCGAGAGCGAGATCGACCAGATGGCCGAGCAGCTCAACGTCAAGCGCGAAGATGTGATCGAGATGGAAACCCGCCTGTCGGGTGGCGATGTGCTGCTGGATCCCAGCCCTTCGGACGACGGTGAACAGGCCTACGGCCCGATCGCCTACCTGGCCGATGCTTCGCACGAGCCCACCGCCATGCTGGAATCGCGCCAACGCGATTACCTGGCCACCGATGGCATCCAAGAAGCGCTTGCCACCTTGGACGAGCGCAGCCGCCACATTGTGGAAGAACGCTGGCTCAAGGTGAACGACGATGGCTCGGGCGGCATGACCCTGCACGACCTGGCTGCCGTCTACGGCGTCAGCGCCGAGCGCATCCGCCAGATCGAATCGGCCGCCATGAAGAAAATGCGCAAGGCCTTGGCCGAGTACGCATAAGCCTTCACCGCTTGAACAAAAACGCCGCAGCTTGCGGCGTTTTTTATTGGCACCTCCAAAGCGTACCCACTCCTACCGATACAAGCCCCCCTTAACAGGAGCGACTCTCGCAGGCTGTTGGCTGTTCAGGATGTCCCTCGCCACCCCTTTCAGCCAGCGCCTGCGATCGCAGCCAATACCGGCGGTTTGGCTGCCGCAGGACAGCCAAACTTCGTGCTCTGACTTGCGGCAGCTGTTTGACCGGAGCGCCTTGGCGCGAAGATACTGTCGTGCCCGTCAAGTACTTTGTTCGTGTAATTTCATATCAAATGCCTTTCTTGTTCGCAATATCGCAAA